>CANNEW010000001.1 GCA_947503685.1 Comamonadaceae bacterium
CCTGAACCCGGCGATGTCGCCGCCGCTTGCAGCTTGATACCCACGGCGCTGCTGCAATTACACGGCGACGAAAGCCCCCAGACCTGCGTGCTGCTGGCGGGTGCCGATAAGCGCCCTTTTCTGCGCGCAGCGCGCATTCCCACCGGTCCGGCAGGGGCGGACTTTGACCTCGTAAAATACGCGCTCGATTACTCTCACGCCCAAGCCATCCTGCTCGACGCCCATGTCGAAGGATTCGGCGGCAGCGGTAAGGCATTCAATTGGTCACTGCTTCCTCCAAGCGTCAACGCTCACCTCGTCTTGAGTGGTGGACTCACTGCTGCAAACGTGGGCGACGGCATCGCCCTGCTACGGCCGCGCTGTAAATCGCTGGCCGTGGACGTCAGTTCCGCAGTGGAAGCCGATGTGCCTGGGGGCGGGACCCTCAAGGGCATCAAGGACTCCGAAAAAATGAATCAGTTTGTCGCCGCCGTTCGTGCCGCCGACCAACGCATTACAGGATTAAATTGAGTATGCTTGACTACCAACAACCCGATGGTCGTGGCCATTTCGGCAAATACGGCGGAAGCTTTGTCTCCGAGACACTGACCCACGCCATCAACGAACTCAAAGCCGCCTATGCGCACTACCAGCATGACCCGCAGTTTGTGGCGGAGTTCAAGTCTGAGTTAGCCCATTTTGTAGGGCGACCTTCGCCGATTTACCACGCCGCGCGCATGAGCCGCGAAATGGGCGGGGCGCAGATTTACCTCAAGCGCGAGGACCTCAACCACACCGGCGCGCACAAAATCAACAACACCATAGGCCAGGCCATGCTCGCCAAGCGCATGGGCAAACCGCGCATCATCGCCGAGACCGGCGCCGGTCAACATGGGGTTGCCACCGCCACCATTTGTGCCCGCTACGGTTTGGAATGCGTGGTCTATATGGGTAGCGAAGACATCAAGCGCCAAAGCCCCAACGTTTATCGCATGAAACTACTGGGTGCCACCGTGGTCCCGGTCGAGTCGGGCAGCCGCACCCTGAAAGACGCACTCAACGAAGCCATGCGCGACTGGGTGGCCAATGTGGACAACACCTTCTACATCATCGGCACCGTGGCCGGCCCGCACCCCTACCCCATGATGGTGCGCGATTTCCAAAGCATCATCGGTACCGAATGCATTGCCCAGATGCCGGAGATGCTCGCTGCGCAACATGCGGCCAATACCCAACCCGATGCCGTGATCGCCTGCGTGGGCGGCGGCAGCAATGCCATGGGTATTTTCTACCCCTACATTTCTTTTGAAAACACGCAGCTGATCGGCGTCGAGGCAGCGGGCGAAGGACTGGACAGCGGCAAACACTCGGCCTCGATTCAGCGCGGTAGCGCCGGCGTATTACACGGCAATCGGACCTATGTTTTGCAGGACGACAACGGCCAGGTGACCGAGACCCATAGCATCAGCGCCGGGCTGGACTATCCTGGCGTGGGCCCAGAACATGCCTTCTTGAGCGACATAGGCCGGGCACAGTACGTGGGCATTACTGACAAGCAGGCACTGGAGGCCTTTCACTACCTGTGCCGCACCGAAGGCATCATCCCGGCGCTGGAATCGAGCCATGCAGTGGCCTATGCCATGCAACTGGCCAAGACCATGCGAGCCGATCAGTCCATATTGGTAAATCTCTCCGGCCGGGGTGACAAAGACATCGGTACCGTGGCGGACCTGAGCGATGGGGACTTTTATTGCCGTCCAAGCTGCAAAGGCCAAAGTGTCAAAGGCGGTATCGAGCACCTAGTCAGTCTGCACAGCTTGGGAGCCAGAGCATGAGCCGCATCCAGAGCACTTTTGCCAACTTAGCCACCCAAGGCCGTAAAGCCCTGATCCCCTATGTCACCGCAGGATTCCCTTTCGCAGATGTGACACCGGAACTCATGCATGCCATGGTTTCCGCCGGGGCCGATGTCATCGAACTAGGCGTCCCCTTCTCCGACCCCAGCGCCGACGGCCCAGTCATCCAGCGCTCAGGCGACAAGGCCTTGTCTATGGGTATCGGCATGGTGCAGGTGCTCGAGATGGTGCGCCAATTTCGGCTAAGCAACAGCAACACGCCGGTGGTGCTCATGGGCTATGCCAACCCCATAGAGCGCTACGACCAGCGCCACGCGGCAGCTGGCGTGGACAGCGCCTTTGTCCAAGATGCGGCGCGCGCCGGGGTGGACGGGGTACTGGTAGTGGACTACCCGCCCGAAGAATGCATAGACTTTGCTGCCCAACTGCGTGCCAAGCATATGGATTTGATATTTTTACTGGCCCCGACCAGCACCGACGAGCGCATGGCCCAGGTGGCAGCAGTTGCCAGCGGTTATGTGTATTACGTCTCGCTCAAGGGCGTTACTGGCGCGGGCACGCTGGACACCGACGCCGTTGGTGCCATGTTGCCACGCATACGCCGGCATATCCAGATCCCGGTGGGTGTGGGTTTTGGCATACGCGACGGCGCTACTGCCGCAACCATTGCCCAAGTGGCCGATGCGGTGGTGATTGGCAGCAAAATGATTCAATTGATTGAAAATGCAGCGCGCGATACAGTGGCGCCCACCGCCCAGGCTTTTTTGCGCGAAGTGCGCGAGGCCATGGACGCTTGATGCGGGACTTGCAAGCCCTGGGCATGCGAAACACGGAGTAAGACTATGAGTTGGCTTGAAAAACTGCTTCCTACCAAGATTGAGCAAACCGACCCGGCGGATCGCCGCACCGTGCCCGAAGGGCTTTGGGTCAAATGCCCGGGCTGTGAAACCGTGCTTTATAAGTCGGACCTGGAGCAAAACCTCAATGTCTGCCCCACCTGCAGCCACCACCACCGCATTGGTGCGCGCGCGCGGCTGGATGCGTTTTTGGACAACGAAGGACGCTTTGAAATTGGTCAGGAAGTGCTGCCGGTGGACGCACTCAAATTTAAGGACAGCCGCAAATACCCCGAACGCCTGAAAGAGGCCCTAGAAAATACCAACGAGACGGATGCGCTGATCGTTATAGGCGGTTCGGTGCATGGCATTGGCGTGGTGGCGGCCTGCTTTGAATTTGAGTTTATGGGCGGCAGTATGGGCTCGGTGGTGGGCGAGCGCTTTGTGCGCGGTGTGCAAGCGGCGATGGAGCAAAAATCTGCCTTTTTGTGCTTTACTGCCACCGGTGGCGCCCGTATGCAGGAGGGCTTGCTCAGCCTGATGCAAATGGCCAAAACCAATGCCTCGCTCACTCGCCTGGCCAAAAGCGGATTGCCCTATATCAGCGTGCTCACCGACCCGACCATGGGCGGCGTGAGCGCCGGCTTTGCCTTCTTGGGTGACATCGTCATTGCCGAGCCTAAGGCCTTAATCGGTTTTGCTGGCCCGCGGGTGATTGAGTCCACGGTACGGGTCACCCTGCCCGAGGGTTTTCAGCGCTCGGAGTTTTTGCAAACCAAGGGCGCGATTGACCTGATTTGCGACCGCCGCGAAATGCGCAAAACGGTGGCCGAAGCCTTGGCCATGTTGCAGCGCCATCCCACGGATGCGGTGATTTAAATCTACGATTGCGGCGGAACGCCGCGTCAAGCCAAAAGCATCAAGACCGCGCTATCCAGCGGATGGATCAGCAAGCCAGCGATTTGCAGCGCCAGCAGCAAAGCCAAGGGGGATAAATCTACCCCGCCGACCAAGGGCAGGTAACGGCGGATGGGCGCCAGCAGGGGTGCGACCAGGCGGTCCAGCAAATCTGACACGGGTGATGCGGACTGCACCCAGGACAAAAGCGCGTAGATAAAGACCATGGCCGTCATGCCCGAAAGGGCCAAGCGCAGCAGCCCTACTCCCGCCAGGCCAGCCACAGCGCCATAGCCATAGGGCATGCCCTGAATCAGCCAAAGAAGTGAATATTGCGCTAATTCCAAGACATACGCGGCAAGCAAACTGGCCAGGTCCAAAAAAGCCAAACCCGGCAACACGCGCCGCAGCGGCAACACAATCCAATCGCTAATGGCAAATAAAAAAGGGCCAATCGGGTTGCCGGCCCGCGTCGACATCGGGATGCGCTGCTGCTGCATATACAGACGCAGCAAACAAGCCCCGCCGATCACACCGACGACAAGGTCCAACACCATAGAAACAATTTGGTAAGACATGTCAATAAGCAGCGCGCGCAGCGCGCCATTTGCAGGAATTAGGCGCGATGATAATCTCCAGCGGCAGGCTCTTAGAATTGCAGGCTCGCCCCGCAGCGTAACTGCAGCACCTAAGGGCCCGCATTTTTCTCTCTTTAGCGCACACACATGTCCGAAGTCACCACGCCGCCAGCAGCACCTATCGACGAAAACCAGCTTATTTTGGAACGGCGCGAAAAGCTTAAAACCCTGCGCGAGCGCCAAGCCCAGGGTCTGGGTCCGGCCTTCCCCAATGACTTTGCGCCGGACCAGGTGGCAGCCAATGTGTTTGCTTTATACGACGATAAGACAGCCGAAGAACTACAAAGCCTGAACCTTGAGGTAAAAGTTGCCGGACGCATGATGCTCAAACGCGTCATGGGCAAGGCCAGTTTCTGCACTTTGCAAGATGCGTCCTTCGGACCGAGCAAGGGGCGGATTCAGATCTATGTCAAGGGCGAAGAAGTCGGGGCTGAACGCTATGAGGACTTCAAGCACTGGGATTTGGGCGATATTGTCGCGGCCACCGGTCACCTATTCAAAACCAAAACGGGCGAACTGTCGGTGCATGCCAAGGTGGTACGGCTGTTGACGAAAAGCTTGCGTCCCATGCCGGACAAATTTCATGGTATCCATGACCAGGAAGTGAAATACCGCCAGCGCTATATCGATCTGATGACCGACGAAGCGGCCCGCAAGCGCTTTGTGGCGCGTAGCACTGCGGTGAGCAGCATCCGCGCCTATATGGTGCAACACGGCTTTCTCGAAGTGGAAACGCCAATGCTGCACCCCATACCGGGCGGCGCCAACGCCAAACCCTTTAGCACGCACCACAATGCGCTCGACCAGCAAATGTTTTTGCGTATCGCACCCGAGCTTTACCTCAAGCGCTTGATCGTCGGCGGCTTTGACCGGGTGTTTGAAATCAACCGCAACTTTCGCAACGAAGGTATTTCGGTACGCCATAACCCCGAATTCACCATGATGGAGTTTTACGCGGCCTATTGGAATTACCGCGACCTCATGGAGTTCACCGAAAACTTGGTGCGCGATGCAGCACTGAAAGCAGTGGGCTCACTCGCCCTAAGTTATGGCGGGAAACCGGTGGACCTAGCCGCACCCTTTGAGCGTTTGACGATATTAGAAGCCATCGAAAAATACACGGACGCCAGCGTAAATGTGAATGATGCCGATTGGCTGCGATCAGCCTTGCGCAAAGCTGGCCTGAGCGACGCGAAAAATAAATTATCCAAGCGCAGCCTGGCGGGTTTGCAAGTGATGTATTTTGAAGAACATGTCGAAGACAAGCTTTGGCAACCCACTTTTATATGCGAACACCCCGTCGAGATTTCGCCCCTAGCACGTGCCAGTGATGCGCGGCCCGACGTGACGGAGCGCTTTGAGCTGTATGTCACGGGCCGAGAATTTGGCAACGGCTTTAGCGAGCTCAACGATGCGCAAGACCAGGCCGCACGCTTCGCTGCCCAAGTCAGCGCCAAAGACAGTGGCGACGACGAGGCCATGTTTTATGACCACGACTTTGTACGTGCCCTGGAGTACGGCATGCCGCCCACCGGCGGTTGTGGTATCGGCATAGACCGACTGATGATGCTACTCACTGACAGCCCCAGCATCCGTGATGTGATCTTGTTCCCCGCCCTGCGCCGGGAAAGCTGAGTAGGTCTTAGCTGGTGGCACCTTGAACACCGCTGCAACGGGCTGGGCGGGAGCGCCCTATTTGCGCGCTTATCCACCAGACACGGTAGCTCGGGTACTGGCCATGCTCGAGAGCGCAAGCGTGGGCGATTGGTTACTGGGCAAATACCCGCAGGCCCATGCGGTGCGCACCGACGGGGCTCTGTACGCCTATGCCCAGGAGATACGGCAAACTAGCATGCGCAGTGCTGCCGCGATAAGCAAAGTGGCGTACGACAGTAAATTGCAAGTGATTGCCCATGCGCTAGGAACGCATACCCGCATTTCACGGGTACAGGGCGCCAAGCTCAAGACCAAGCACGAGTTGCGCATTGCCAGCATTTTTAAGGCGGCACCTGAAGACTTTTTGCGCATGATCGTGGTCCATGAGCTGGCCCATTTGCGCGAGAAAGACCACGACAAAAGTTTCTACCAGCTGTGCGAACACATGGAGCCACGCTACCACCAACTGGAATTTGAGCTACGTGTGTACCTGACCTACCTGGATGCAGGCGGCAGCGGCCTATGGGGACGCTAGAGCGCGCAATGCTTGCGTGATATCGGCCTGCAAATCCTCTGGCACTTCGAACCCGACTGCAAAGCGTACCAATGTGCCGCGGGCGATGCCGGCCGGCCAGGCGCCGCGCATGCGTTCCAAGTTATAGGGCACTACCAGACTGACCGGCCCGGCCCAGCTGTAACCCAACCTAAACAGCTGCAAACTATCGCAAAAGGCATCGACCTGCTCTTGCGTATAAGAAGGATCAATCACAACGCTGAACAGGCAGGCGGCCGCACCAAGACCATCCGGCGCACACAAGCGCTGCCAATGGGCATGACCCGGCGAATCGCTGAGCGCCGGATGCAAAACCTGCACAAAGGCCGCTTGCGTTTGGCACCAGGCGGCCAAAGCACGGGTGCTCTGGTCTTGGGCGTGGTAACGCATGGCAATAGACGGCAGGCCGCGCAGGACCAACTCGGCATCATTGGCGCCCACGTTCAAACCCAGGCGCATATGGCACAGCTTGATGCGCATATGCAAATCCGCATTGCGCGTGATGACGCTTCCCATCAACACATCACCGCCACCACTGGGGTATTTGGTCAGCGCCTGGATTGAAATATCCACCCCACAAGGGCTGCCCGGTGTCAGGTCAAAGGGGGCAAAAGCAATGCCGGCGCCCCAGGTATTGTCCAGCGCCACCAAGGCCCCATGCTGCTTACAAATACGCGTCAATTGCGCAAGGTCCGCAAACTCCAGCGTCACCGAGCCCGGCGCTTCCAGCCACACCAGACGCGTGGCGCTGGAGAGCTTGGACTGCAAGTCCTGCGGGTCCATGGGGTTGTAAAAACGGTGGCGCACGCCCCAGCCCACAAACTCTCCTTCCACCAGGGTTTTGTTGGGCTCATAGCAATTGTCTGGCAGCAATACCTCGTCACCCGATTGCAGCAAGGCCAAGGCTACCAAGGCAATGGCCGAAAGGCCGCTGGGCGTGAGCACACATTGGAGACCCCCTTCCAAGCTACAAAGGCGCTCTTCAAGGGTGTAGGTGGTGGGCGTGCCATGCAGGCCATAGGTATAGGCCGTTTTGTCTTTCCACTGGCGGCTGCGCATAGCCGCCACCGAAGGGAAAAACACCGTGGACGCTTTAAAGACGCCTACGGCGGGCGACTCAAAACCGCCCGGCGGTTCATAGGGATGGTGATTCAGCGCGGTGCTTAGGTGCTTCATCCACATGACCCGCCTAAACGCTCCATTTTTGGATCAACTGCGCAGGGCGCATCGCGTCATAGCTCTCAAAAGGCTGATGAATCCAGGGGTTAGTCGGCAAAAATTCCACCGAATAGTCCGGCGTGAACGTGGACAAGGCCTTAGTCCAGATGACCGCGCTGCGCAGCTCGGTAATCGGCGCGTAATTATTTTTTAACTGGTGGATCACCGCCTTAAGCGTGTGACCCGAGTCGGCAAGGTCGTCAACCAACAAAACCTTGCCGGCTATTTCGCCCTTGGGTGTGGTGATGAAGCGGGCGATGTCCAAGTGGCCTTGGACCGTACCGGCATCTGAGCGATAAGAACTGGTGGACATGATGGCCAGCGGCTTGTCAAACACCCTGGACAGTATGTCGCCCGGACGCATGCCGCCGCGTGCCAGGCACAAAATAGTATCGAACTCCCAGCCCGACTGAAACACCTTGATCGCGAGCTTTTCGATCAGGTTGTGGTACTCGTCATAGCTCACGTACAAATGCTTTCCGTCTTCCGTCAACATACCCAACTCCTTAGTCAATACGATTGCGCAGTTTGCACCGCTACTGCCACACAAATAGACGACTTCGCGCTTGCCAGCTTCATGGCGCCTGGTAAGGGTCACGCATCAAAATGGTGTGATCCCGGTCCGGACTGGTGGACACCATATGGATGGGTACACCGGTCAATTGCGCAATGCGCTCTAAATAAAGGCGCGCCTCGGAGGGCAATTGTTGGTAGTCGGTCACGCCTACCGTGCTTTGCGTCCAGCCGGACATGGTTTCGTACACCGGCTCGCAGCGGGCAATTTCGTCGGCGCCCATGGGCAAAATATCGGTGAGCGCGCCATCGAGCATATAGCCGGTGCAAATCTTGAGCTCGCTCAGGCCATCCAGCACATCGAGCTTGGTGATACACAAACCGCTCAGGCCGTTGACCTGTGCCGAGCGCTTTAGCAAAGCAGCGTCAAACCAACCGCAGCGGCGTGAGCGCCCGGTCGTCACGCCTTTTTCGGCGCCCACGGTGCTCATGTGGTAACCCGGCGTGCCGGGCACTTCCCATTGCAACTCAGTCGGGAACGGGCCGCTGCCCACGCGGGTGCAATAGGCTTTGGTAATGCCCAGGATGTAATGCAGCATGCCGGGCCCCACACCGGCACCGGCAGAGGCGTTGCCGGCGACGCAATTGCTGGAGGTGACAAAAGGATAGGTGCCGTGGTCTACATCGAGCAAAGTGCCCTGCGCGCCTTCAAACAATAAATTAGCGCCGGCTTGATGGGCGTCATTGAGTTCGCGGGAAACATCGGCCATCATGGGAGTGAGCAGCTTGGCATGCTCCATGGCCTGCGCATACACCGGTTCGAACAAAACTTCGCCGTCCTTGATGTAGGGCGCTAGTGCAGGCCCAAAATCAAAGGCTTTAGAACCCAAAAAACTGGTCAACATATGGTTGTGCAAAGCCAATAAATCGCGCAGCTTGTCCGCAAAACGCTGGGGGAATTTCATGTCCTGCACGCGCAAGGCGCGGCGTGCAATTTTGTCTTCGTAGGCCGGGCCGATGCCACGCCCGGTGGTGCCAATTTTTTCAATGCCGCCTTTTTCACGGGCCGCTTCGCGGGCCACGTCAAGCGCCGTGTGGAAAGGAAGAATCAGCGGGCAGGCTTCGCTAATGCGCAAGCGCGAACGCACCTCCACGCCGACTTTTTCCAGTCCTTCAATTTCTTCGAATAACTTGGCAGGCGACAAGACCACGCCGTTGCCGATATAACACTTCACGCCAGCGCGCATGATGCCGCTGGGGATCAGGTGCAAAGCGGTTTTCACGCCATGGATCACCAAGGTGTGTCCGGCGTTATGTCCTCCCTGAAAGCGTACTACGCCTTGGGCACTTTCGGTCAGCCAATCGACCAGTTTGCCTTTACCCTCATCGCCCCACTGGGTTCCAACGACCACTACATTTCGGCCTGCGCGTGTATTCATAAGTCTACTTTTTTAAACGGGAACAAGGTGCCAATCAGCACCCTGCGCAACCAACATACGGTCACAATGGAACTCGTCAATTTCACTTTCGTGACCCGGTAAAACGCAGACTACCGTCTCGCCCGCACTGCGTAACTTGGCGATGGCACTACGCAAACCTTTGTCTTCACCCCAGGGCGCACGGATGGCAGCGCGCAAAGGCGGCCCGCTGACTACACCCACCAGCGATTTGATGTCCAGGCTAAATCCCACGGCAGGCCGCTCACGCCCGAACACCGAGCCTACCGCGTCATAGCGGCCACCGCGCAGCAGGGCATCGGGCGCGCCTTGGGCATACACCGCAAAGCGCGCACCGCTGTAGTAGGCGTAGCCGCGCAAATCCGCCAGATCAAAAGACACCGTCGTACCGTCCAGATGGCCGGCCAGCCATTGGAGTTCGTCCAAGGCTTGCGAAATCGCTGGCAGATCAGGCAACAAGTTGCGCGCCTGCGCCAGCACCTGCACATCGCCATAGCAACGCGTCAGGTTTTGCAGGCCGAGACGCACCGCCGCATCCGAGCGGCGCGCAATGGACGCAATCGCCGCTGCATCTTTGACGGCCAGGGCCGCTTGTATTTCTGCGGTTTCTACCGGGCTGAGGGCGGCCAGAGTTAAAAGGCTGTTGACGATGCGCACATCGGCCAAGTCCACCATAAAGTCCTGCACCTTGGCGACACGCAGACAATCGAGCGCCAGCGTCAGGATTTCCAGATCGGCTTCCAAGCCTTGGTGACCATAAATTTCCGCGCCTAATTGCAAGGGTTCACGGGTGGCATGGGGCGCCGCCGGGCGGGTGTGTAACACCGGGCCGCAGTAGCACAGGCGGGCTACGCCCTGGCGATTGAGCAAATGGGCATCAATGCGCGCCACTTGCGGTGTGCTGTCAGCGCGCAGGCCCAGCATCCGACCAGAAATTTGGTCCACCAACTTGAAAGTTTGCAAATCCAGCGATTCGCCGGTGCCGGTCAGCAGCGACTCCAGGTGTTCCAACAGCGGCGGCATGACCAGTTCATAGCCATAGCAACGCGCCATATCCAGCAAATTTCTACGGATCTCCTCGATGTGGCGCGCCTCAGAAGGCAGCACATCGGCAATGTGATCCGGGAGGACCCAAGCGGACATGGATAAATAGGGATGCTGTTAAAACCGCGATTTTACCGGCCAAACCCAAGCCCCGCTCCGATGCGAAGCGGGAATCGCACGCTCGCCGCCGCTTATTTTTTGACCGGGGCTGAACCCGAGCCGCCGTTGCGGAAGACTTTGAAGAACTCGCTAGAGGACGGGTCCAGCACCATCACGTCGCTTTTATTGGCGAAACTGGTTTTATAAGCCTCTAGGCTACGGTAAAACTGGGCGAACTGGGGGTCGCGGTTAAAGGCTTCGGCATAAATACGGGCTGCCTCCGCATCGCCCTCACCTTTGATCTTCTGGGCGTCGCGGTAGGCATTGGCAATCGTCACCTCGCGCTGGCGGTCGGCATCGGCGCGGATTTTTTCACCCTCGGCCGCACCGGTGGACCGCAATTCATTGGCGACCCGTTTGCGTTCGGCTTCCATACGGCGATACACCGACTCAGTAATAGCCTCCACATAGTCCACACGGGTGATACGCACGTCGACCACGTCCACGCCCCAGGGCTTGGCGCCTCTGACCTTTTCGAGTACTTCACGCTTGACGTCGGACATCAAGGCCTCGCGCTTGAGGGAGAGCAATTCCTTCACGGTGCGCTTATTGATCTCTTCCTGAAAGGCGTTACGCACTACGCGGTTGAGCTGATTGGCGCCAGCCGCTTCATTCAGGCCCACGTTACGGATGTATTCGCTAGGCTCGGAAATGCGCCAGCGCACATACCAGTCGATCACCACGCGCTGCTTCTCCGCCGTCAGCATGGGCTCGGTATCGCTGCTGTCCAGCGTCAATAAACGCTTGTCGATATAAGAGACATTTTGAAATGGCGGCGGCAGCTTCCAGTTCAAACCCGGCTCGGTAATGACTTCCTTGATTTGGCCCAGCGCATAGACCACGCCAAATTGGCGTTGGTCCACAACAAACAGGGTCGAACTGGCCAGTGCTAACAGCACCAACAAACTAGAAACAATAAATCCAATACGGTTCATGCTGTTCTCCTAGCGCACATCGCGCTCACGGGTGCGCGCCGCTTCGCGGCTGCGTGGGTCCACCGCGTTGGCTGCGGGCAAGGGGGTCGGGGGCACAGCCGCTGGATTGCCAGCAGCTGAGGGCAATGCCAAGGGATCAACTCCGGCATTCATTTGCAATATCTTTTCAAGAGGTAGGTTTAACAAGGTCGCGCCCTGACGGGTATCGACCAGCACTTTGGTGACATTGGTATAGATTTGCTGCATAGCGTCCAGGTACATGCGGTCGCGCGTGACTTGGGGCGCTTTCTGGTATTCGTTAAACACCGAGCGGAAACGCTGCGCATCACCCTGGGCCTGGGCTACTACCCGGGCCTTGTAGGCGTCGGCTTCTTCCTTCAAGCGGGCCGCTGATCCCACGGCGCGCGGTATCACGTCGTTGGCATAGGCTTGCGCCTCATTCTTCGCACGTTCACGCTCCTGTCCCGCTTTGAGCACATCGTCAAACGACGCCTGCACTTGCTCGGGCGGGCGCACGCCACCTTGCTGCAAGTTGATGGCAACCACCTCGATGCCAACTTTGTAGCGGTCCAGAATGTCTTGCATCAAGGCACGCACACGCGGGGCGATTTGATCGCGCTCTTCGGACAGCGCGGCGTCCATTTTCATCTTGCCCAGGACTTCACGCACCGAGGTCTCTGCTGCTTGCACCACGGCGTCGGTGGGGTTTTTGCTTTCAAACAAAAAGGCCCGCGCATCACTTAAGCGGTATTGCACTGCAAACTTGATGTCCAAAATATTCTCGTCCTGGGTCAGCATCGCCGACTCACGCAAGCCGGTGGCCTTGAGCACGTTGTCCCGACCCACATCCACCGAACGGATTTGGGTAACGAAAACCAATTCATGGCGCTGAAATGGGTAAGGCAGCCGCCAGTTGAAGCCGGCATTGACCGTCGATTTATAACGACCGAACTGGGTAATGACGGCCTGCTGACCCTCCTGCACAATGAAAAAGCCAGTCGCCAGCCAAATCAAGACCAGCACCGCGGCAATCACTCCGCCACCAATTTGGATATTCTTGAAATCGGGCGGCAAGAGGCCGCCGGCTCCCCGCCCGCCACCACCACCACGCTTGCCGCCGGCCATCCAGCCGTTCAATTTGCGGTTGAAATCGCGCCACAGTTCATCCAAATCCGGCGGGCCGCCATTAGTGTTCGGGCGTTGACCGGCGCTCGGGCGGTCATTGGCCGGGTTGTTAGGGGGAGGCACATCGGGACGGGTATCCGGTTTGACCTCGGGCCGGCCCTCAGGCGAAGGTTCCTGGGGATTGGCGGAGGCATCAGGCGCGCTACCCGAAGGGGATTTGGCTTCATCTGCGCGACCCCAACGGCTGTCATTGAGATTGAACATGCCGCGCAGTCGCCCCACAATTGCGACAAAACTAAGCGTTGGCGTTAAAAATTTCATTGTTATACCTTGCGATTTGCACACCCCGATTGTCCACAATTACGAGTCGGCCTCATAGACCACGGGGGATTGGGGATGCGCGGGCGAAAAAACCGGGGTGCCAGCAGCGGCTCGCGCGAGCAAGCTGCGCAGTTGCGCAAGTCCGGTTCCCGCTTGCGCGCTCAGAAAAACCCGGGCCGTTTGCTGACCGTCGAGTTCAAAAAAATCAGTGCTTTGTAGGGGCAGACGGGCCACGGGCATAGCGTCGATCTTGTTAAAAACCAATATCTGCGGCACTTTGTCGGCCCCGATTTCGATTAATACGCGCTGCACTTGCTCAATTTGCAGCATGTAATCCGGGTTGGACGCGTCCACCACATGCAGCAAAAAGTCAGCATCTACGGCCTCTTGCAAGGTGGCCTGGAATGCATCCACCAGCCCATGGGGTAGGTCGCGGATAAAGCCCACCGTATCGGACAGCGATACCGAGCGCTCAGCTTCACCTAGATACAGTTGGCGGGTGGTGGTGTCGAGCGTGGCGAACAACTGGTCGGCCGCATAGGCACGGGCTTTGACCAAGGCATTAAACAGTGTGGATTTGCCCGCATTGGTGTATCCGATGAGCGAGATGTTGAAGGCGCCGCGCCGGTCGCGTTGTTTGCGCTGCGTCTGGCGCTGGCGCTTGACCTTGTCCAACTGCTCTTTAGTGCGCTTGATGTTGGCGGCGATCATGCGCCGATCCAGTTCGATCTGGGTTTCACCGGGACCGCCGCGATTACCGATGCCACCGCGCTGGCGCTCCAGATGCGACCAGCGGCGCACCAAACGGGTACTCAAATATTGCAAGCGCGCCAGTTCCACTTGTAACTTGCCTTCATGGCTGCGAGCTCTTTGGGCAAAGATTTCCAGGATCAAGAAGGTCCGGTCGTTCACCGGCATTTCCAAGCGGCGCTCCAAGTTACGTTGCTGGCCGGGGCTGAGGCTTTGGTCGAACAATAGCTCTTGCGCGCCCAGGCTTTGGGCCAAGAGTTTGATTTCATCGGCTTTGCCGGTCCCTATGAACAAGGCGGCATCCGGGGCTCGGCGCTTACAGACGACTCTGGCTACCGGCTCCATACCCGCAGTTTGCGCAAGTTGACCCAATTCATCTAGCGCCGAATCGAAATTCGCAAGACCTAAATCGACGCCCACCAAAATGGTGCGCACGCTGAAATCGGCTTGTCGCGAGGTCAAATCAGGTAGGTCTACGCAGCAGCCCGATGGGGCCGCCCTGTAGCGATATCAAGGCGCTTCAGCGTCGTCGGACGGGGTAAGTGCGAAATTGACTGCGCGCCCCGGCACGATAGTGGAAATCGCATGCTTGTACACCATCTGGGTCACGGTGTTTCGCAGCAAAACCACGTATTGATCAAAGGATTCAATCTGTCCCTGCAGTTTGATACCGTTGACCAGGTACACCGAAACCGGCACATGCTCCCGGCGCAAGGCGTTCAGAAAGGGGTCTTGGAGAAGTTGACTTTTGTTGTTCACGATATTTTCCGTGTTGAAAGTAGTAAGAACGGTTGAAGATACCACATTGGCAATGGATTCTCAGTGCCCGAAGTCACAGTGGGGGCTTAAGGCATGCGGCAAGCGGGTCAATTCTTGTCGGCATAGGGGTTGGCGGCCGACTTCATTTGGATACGCAGAGGTGTTCCCACCAGGTTAAATTCTTTGCGAAAACGCCCTTCTAAAAAGCGTTTATAGGCTTCTGTCACATGCTCGAGCGAATTGCCATGAACCACAATAATCGGCGGATTCATGCCGCCTTGGTGGGCGTAACGCAACTTCGGGCGGTACATACCGGTTTTCTTAGGCGTCTGAAACTGCACTGCCTCCAGCAGCAAACGGGTCAACACCGGCGTAGGCATTTTGCAGTTGGCCGCACGGTGCGCCTGAGCAATCGAATCCCAGACCGGCCCCAAGCCCTGGCGTTTGCGCGCAGAAATCAAATGCAAGGCGGCAAACTTTAAAAACCCCAAGCGGGTTTCGAGCGAGCGTTTCACCAGTTCACGCTGGTACTCGTCCACCGCATCCCATTTATTCACCGCCACCACCACCGCGCGCCCCGACTCCAAGATATAGCCTGCAATATGGGCGTCCTGGTCGGTGACGCCTTCAATCGCGTCGATCAATAGCAAGACCACGCTGGCCGATTCAATCGCCTGCAAAGTTTTGACCACTGAAAACTTTTCAATTGCTTCAAATACTTTGCCTTTGCGGCGCAGACCTGCGGTATCAATCAGCTCAAATTTTTGTCCGCTGCGCTCAAAGGGAATGGAAATCGTGTCGCGCGTGGTGCCCGGTAAATCAAAGGCCACCAGGCGCTCTTCACCCAGCCAGGTGTTGATCAGCGTAGATTTGCCCACATTCGGACGCCCCGCTACCGCCAATTTGATTGTCCCGGGCTGGCTTTCTTCGGGCTCCAGAGCATCCGTGTCGGGTGCGAAAGGCGCCATCACCTGATCCATCAGCGCGCGGATGCCTTGTCCGTGGGCTGCGGACACTGCGATCACTGCACCTAAGCCGAGTTCATAAAACTCGCCAAACTGCGTGGTTTCGGTCATGCCTTCGGCTTTGTTGGCCACTACATAGCTGGTTTTACCCAGGCGGCGCAGGTACTTGGCAATTTCGTAGTCTTGCGCCGACACGCCGCCACGGCCATCCACAATAAAAAGTACGGCATCGGCTTCGGCCACCGCTTGGCGGGTCTGCTTGGCCATTTCTTTGAAGATACCGGTGGTCGCATCCGGCTCAAAACCGCCGGTATCCACGACGATGATTTCCTGCTTACCGTGTTTGGCATTGCCATAGTGGCGATCGCGCGTCAATCCGGCAAAGTCGGCAACGATGGCGTCGCGGCTTTTGGTTAGCCGATTAAACAGGGTCGACTTGCCTACATTAGGCCTGCCGACCAGAGCGATGACCGGTTTCATACAGCGTGGCCCTAGGGCCTATTGCAGCCGGAACCCGATGACGTTACCGCGCTGGGTGATGACCACCCAGGTCGAAGCAAGCCACAAAGGCGCAGAAACAATCGGTGAACCATCGGTGCTAAGGCGGTTTAAGAGCTTGCCGTCGGTAGGAGAGAGAAAGTGCAGATTGCCGTCGCCATCGCCCATCAGCAAAGCGCCACCCGCCAGCGTTGGCCCCGTCACACTGCGAAAGCGCAATTTTTCGTTAGTCCACAATTTTTCACCATCGGCGCGGCGCCAGGCGATCACTTTGCCATCGCTTTCGGTACCGAACACGGTTTGGGCATCACCGCCGATACCCGAAGCGCCTGAGGCGGATTTATTCCACAGACTGCGACCGGTACGCGCGTCCACGCAGGCGACAGCGTACTGAAAAGCCCGCAAACATACGGAATCGGCAACCCGGCTCACACCCGAGACCAAATCAGCCAGGCGTTCCACCTCGTTCACCCCGCGCCCGCTGGCTACTTGCACATCCCAGCGCAGCGATCCATTTTGCGGGTTCAAACCGAGTAAGCGGCCGCCCTGCGCCGCCAGCAGGGTATCGCCTACCGCCGTCAATAAGCCGGCCTGCCCCAGTAACAAGGTTTCACCGGAACGCTGCTGCGTCCAGAGCTTGCGCCCGTTTGCTGCGTCAAAGGCATAGACCGTGCGGTCCGCAGCCAAAACGAATACCCGCTCGCCTGCGACCAAGGGCGCGGTGACTACCAGCGAAGGAATCTTTTGACGCCATAGCTCTTTTTGCTCGCTTTGGACAATCAACTGGTTGTCAAGGCTGAGCACTGCGACAAACTGCTTGTCAGCACCTACACCGGCACTGAGTAATTGCCCGGCGCTGGCCCGCCCACGTACTTGACCGCTGGCGGCATCAATCAGGCTCAGTTCGCCTTGACTGGAAGCAGCCCACAGCAGTGGGCCGACCGCACGCACCTCCAGGGGTGACGCGGTAGAGCCCACATTGACACGCCATACTTCCTTGACGGCCAGACTGGCGGGATTGGCCTCCAGGGACTCGGGTTTTGGTTTGTCAAAACCGGCGCAGCCGACCAGTGCCAGTGCCACGCCGCAGACACAGCTTGCGAAGAGGCTGCGCAAAAAAAATCTGCCTTGGGCCATTATTTCAGTCCCTCAGCCACTTTGGGAGCAGCGAAAGCCTGTGGGTCCACACCCAGCGCGTTGAGTTTGACCTGCACCACGCGCCGGTATTGCGCGCGCTCTTCTAATTTTTGGTAGGCCAGTAAATAAGCCGCTTTGGCCTCGGAACGCTTATCCTGCACCGCAAAGATATCGCCTTTGCGATCGGCCACCAGGGCCGCAAATGCTTCGTCGGCAACGCCGTCTAGCAGCGTGAGGGCCTGCGCATAGTCTTTGGCATCGAAGTACAGATTAGCCAAACGCAGGCGGGCAATAGCGGCATAGCCCTGATCCCCGGATTTATCCACCACCCATTGCAAAGCCGATTTAGCAGCATCGTTATCGCCCTTATCGCTAGCCTGGCGCGCCCAAGCTAAGGCTGCCTGTTGGGTGTAGGTGGCCGATGGGTGGCGTTCTTTCATATCCGAAAAGCTTCGCTGCGCCAAGGACGTATCACCTGTGGCGACCGACTTGCTCATTTCATCGAACAAGGCGGCAGACTGGCTTGCTTGGCTGCGCTGCCAATAGTGGTAGCCGTTCCATGCGACGACCGCCAGCAGTACGACGACGAGCAGCCCCGTGATCAAATTGCCGTATCGGCTCCAGAAATGCTTGAGCTGGTCAAGCTGCTCTTGTTCTTCAAGGTCTAATTGGTTGGCCATGGCATTACGTGATTAAGCCACGGATTGTAGGCTTTGCGCCCATTGCGCCCAATCGGCCATGGCTACCGTGCGTTGCAGGGTCGATGCATTGCGCAGGTCTTTGATGCTCAGATTACCGCCGGCCATTTCGTCGGCGCCAAACACCAGGACATAGCGGGCTCCGCTAGCGTCGGCTTTTTTGAACTGAGATTTCATGCTGGCCATGGCGCCGTCCGCACTCGCGTGCAACTGCACCGCCACGCCCACACCACGCAATTGCTCCAGAGTACTCAGCGCATCAGGCAGAAAATTTTTATCGGTGACCACCGCGAACGCATCCGGTGCCGTCGGCGCAGCATGCACGCCCTGTGTCTTAAGCAACTCCAGCAATCGCTCCATGCCCAGCGCCCAGCCCACCGCCGGTGCAGCTTTACCACCTACCTCTTCCACCAGATAGTCATAACGCCCGCCACCGCATATCGTTCCCTGGGAGCCTAGTTCGGTAGTCACAAACTCAAACACCGTGAGGTTGTAATAGTCCATACCGCGCACCAGCCGGGGGTTGATGACATAGTCCACTGCATTGGCCTTCAATATGGCCAGTACCGCATCCAAATGCGCGCGTGATGCATCGCCCTGGAAGTCCATGAGACGGGGCGCAGCCTCAATCACGGCCTGCATAGCCGGGTTTTTACTATCGAGTAAGCGCAACGGGTTCAGGTGCAGACGGCGGCGCGACTCAGCGTCCAAGACTTCGTCGTGCTGTTCAAAATAGGCAATCAAGGCGCCACGGTGCAATTTACGCTCATCCGGCTGGCCCAGGTTGTTGATGTGCAATTGCACGCCTTGAATGCCCAATTCTTTCCACAGCGCATGCGCCATCAAAATGAGTTCGGCGTCGAGTTCGGGGCCGGCAAAGCCCAGGGCTTCGGCGCCAATTTGGTAAAACTGGCGGTAACGCCCGCGCTGCGGACGCTCATGGCGGAACATGGGGCCGATGTAGAACAGGCGTTTGCCACCGTTATACAGAAGGTTGTGCTCCACGACGGCGCGCACCAAGCCGGCAGTGTTCTCGGGGCGCAGGGTGAGCTGCTCGCCATTGAGTCGGTCTTCAAAGGAGTACATCTCCTTTTCAACAATATCCGTCACCTCCCCCAGGCCGCGCACAAATAGTGCGGTAGGTTCGACGATCGGCGTGCGGATACTCTCGTATGCATAACGTCGCATCAAGGAGCGCACGCGCGCCTCCAAGTCTTCCCAGCGCGCCGATTCCGGCGGCAGGATGTCGTTCATGCCTTTGACGGCCACCAGGCGTTCCGCCTTGCGTGGCGATGGTGCTTGATTCATAAAGTGTGTTTTATTTGAGCGCCGGCGCGCCAAAGCGCTCACGGATATAGTTTTCCACCACCGCTTGGAATTCCGTGGCTATCGATTCACCACGCAAGGTCATGCGTTTTTCGCCGTCGATAAATACCGGGGCCGCAGGGGCCTCACCGGTACCAGGCAGGCTGATGCCGATATCGGCATGTTTGCTTTCGCCTGGCCCGTTGACGATGCAGCCCATGACCGCGACCTTAAGGCCTTCCACACCTGGAAACTCTTTGCGCCACACCGGCATTTTGTCGCGCAAAAAATTGTCAATCTGCTGCGTGAGTTCCTGAAACGTGGTGCTGGTGGTACGTCCACAGCCGGGGCAGGCGGTAACGCTCGGAACAAAAGCGCGCAAGCCCAGTGCCTGCAAAATTTCAGCCGCAATCACCACCTCCTGGTTACGCGACTCGCCAGGCGCTGGCGTAAGCGACACGCGAATGGTGTCGCCAATGCCCTCTTGTAGCAAAACCGACAAAGCTGCGCTGGAAGCCACCGTGCCTTTGGTACCCATACCCGCCTCGGTCAGACCCAGATGCAAGGGATAAGAAGTGCTGCGGCCGAGTTCGCGATAGACCGCAATCAAGTCCTGCACGCCACTGACTTTGCAAGAAATAATGATCTGCTTGGCCGCCATGCCCATGGATTGCGCCAGTTGCGCGGAACCCACCGCCGAGCTGATCAAGGCCTGGTACATCACCTGTTTGTAATTGCGCGGTTCAGGCAGCTTGCTGTTGGCGTCCATCAAATCAGCGAGTAACTCTTGGTCCAGACTGCCCCAGTTCACACCGATGCGCACCGGCTTATCCCAGCGCATGGCTGCATCAATCATTTGCCCGAACTGCCGGTCTTTCTTATCGCCCTTACCGACATTGCCCGGGTTGATGCGGTATTTGGAAAGCGCCTGCGCACAATCGGGAAAATCTGTCAGCAGTCGGTGGCCGTTGTAATGAAAATCACCGATCAAGGGTACTGCGATACCCATGCGGTCTAATTGTTCTCGGATGTAAGGAACCGCCTGTGCCGCTTCGGGCGTATTGACGGTGATGCGCACGAGCTCGGAACCGGCCAGCGCCAATTCCTTCACCTGAATCGCCGTACCGATGGCGTCCACTGTGTCGGTGTTGGTCATAGACTGGATACGCACAGGCGCGCCTCCACCAATGGTTATCACATTGCTGTCCCAGCGCACACTGGCCTGAAGGCCTTGGCGCGCAGCTACTCCATTGGAGTTCAAAAAAGTCTGACTGGTCATCATGGCACCTTGAATCTGGCAACATTGTCTTGGGTATGCGTCTCCAACGAGAAAAGCGCGCCTCGCACCCATACATCGGTATGGTCGGCCCGTCCTACCACCACCGCAAGTGGTAAGTCGCCAAGCACTTCGGTAGCTTCAGAAGCAGCCAATGTGCGTCGCAACAAGACCGTTCCCTTGGCGTCGGTGACTTCAATCCAGGTACTACCGCGCGCCTTGAACACCAGCACCGGCTGCGCAAGCTTGAGCGTCGATGCGCCGCGATCCAGCTCGGTGGGCAGCGCAGGCGCTTCGGGCATGGGCCCCGAAGGCAGTGTGGCGGGCACGGCTTGGACGGCAGCGTCTTGCGGCTCCGATGGGGTCGCCGGTGCTGCAGGCGCGCTGGGCTGCGGCGCAGCAGTTGTTAGCGCAGCTTGACCCATCTGCGCGATCTGCGCAATCTGCGGATAGAAATAAATCAAACCGGCCAACAACAACAAAATCAATGCAACCCACCAGACCGGAGACACCGGCCCCGGTGCATCGCGCAACATGGTCCGCCGCGTTTCCTTGGTGAAAGCTCCCGCCGCTTCGTGCATGCCGGGGGCAGGCCCCTGGGGCGTCGGCTGCGGCAATTGGGCCAATAGGGCCTGTGCATCCAGGCCGAGAAAACGCGCCACGCTGGCGACCATGGCGCGGCCGCTGTGCAGATTGTGGCCTTTTTCAAATTGATTGTTCTCAAAGGCCTGCAAGCGCGGTACCGATACTTTCAGGCGCGCCGACAAGCTCTCCAGGGACATCCCCAAGTCCAAGCGCGCACGCTGCAACTGCTGCCCCACACTAGGCGCTTTCTCTGCAAGCGTCGCGTCAGCAAATTCGGAGGGCACACGCAGCCCGATCGTTGATTCGTCCGCATTAGTCATCGAACACCCCTTTGTCGAGCAAACTCAGCTCAGGTGATGGAGCAAAACGGCTACGCAAGCTTGCGCTCAATGCCGTCACTTGTAAGCCGTCTCCGCGCTTGCGGGCCAGCTTGATGCCCAGCCACAGGGTCTGGGCATTGGCCCATTGCGAAGCATTGACAGGAGCAACAAATGCGTGCGCACGCGCGTGATCCCCCTGCTTAAATAAATGCAAGGCCAAGTTATAGCTGACCACTGGGTTGGCAGGTTCCAAGCTAAAGGCGGTCAATAAACTATTTTCCGCATCGGCCATCTGCCCGGCCTTGGCCTGGCACAAGCCCTGGGTCAGCCAGGTTTTGGCGCGTGCGTCGTAGGTCGGGTTGGCCAAGGCGGCGCTAAACATGGCCATGGCCTCGCCCATACGGCCTTGCTGGCACAAAAACCATCCGTAATTGTGTTGCACTGAAGCCGCTTGCGCCTGTACCGCCAGAGCTTTGCGAAAGCCTTCCTCGGCGAGTGCAGGCTCGTTCATACGCATATAAATCAGTCCGCGCAGGTTATGCGCTTCGTACAAACCATTGTCTGCGGCCAGGCTTTGCTGCATTGCATCCAGCGCATAGCTGTTCATTCCGTCGGCAAAATAGGTGGAGGCCAACTCCAAATACACACGGGCGCGCTTGCGTGCCTCGGAATCGACGGCGGCGGTACTCAGCTCGGTCTTACCAGCTCCTGCGCAAGCTGCCAACAAGACTAGCAAGTACAGGCCAGCAAACACACGACTGCGGGCTAGCAATGGGGCATAGACCCTGCCAGGCGCTAGCGCCAAACAAGCCTGCACATCAAACCGCATGCAGCACCTCCGCCGAGGCTGCAATTCCAGGCGACGCGGTTTCGCGCGCTTTACGCTTGTCCATGCGCAACATGACGCGGGTACGGTCGCGCACTTCGCCTGCCAGCTGACCACAAGCGGCGTCGATATCATCGCCGCGGGTTTTGCGTACCGTGGTAACGATTCCCGCGTCGTTCAAGCTGCGGGCAAAGGCTGCCACGGCTGCCGGCGTAGAGCGCTGCAAGCCGGACGCGGGGAAGGGATTGAAGGGAATCAGATTGAGCTTGCACCATCCGGCGCGGCCCTGGCCATAACGGCGCAGCAGCGCAATCAATTCCTGCGCCATGGCCGGCGTGTCATTTACGCCATTGAGCATGCAATATTCAAAGGTGATGAAGTCGCGCGGCGCCACTGACAGATAGCGTTCGCAAGCGCGCATGAGTTCATCGAGCGGATACTTTTTATTCAAGGGAACCAAGTCATCACGCAGTGCGTCTTGCGGCGCATGCAGAGAAACCGCCAGCGCCACCGGGCAGTCCTGGCCCAAGCGGTCCATGATGGGCACCATGCCGGAGGTGGACACCGTGACGCGGCGGCGCGACAAACCATAGGCGTGGTCATCGAGCATGGTCCGCAAAGCCGGTAACAGTTCAGCGTAATTTTGCAATGGCTCACCCATACCCATCATGACCACATTGGAGATGATGCGTTCATCGCGCCCGAGGTGCTTGCGCAAAAAATGCTCAGCAAACCAAAGCTGGGCAATGATTTCCCCCGCCGTGAGGTTGCGGCTAAAGCCCTGGTGGCCCGTAGAACAAAAGCAGCAGGCTACCGCGCAACCGGCCTGGGACGAAACACACAAAGTGCCACGGTCGGCCTCGGGGATATACACCGCTTCGATGGCGTCACCAGCGCCGACATCGAACAACCACTTGATCGTGCCATCTGCAGATACTTGCTGTGATACCACCGGCATTGCTTGGACCATGGCGCCGGTCTTGAGCTTTTCGCGCAAGGACTTGGCCAGGTCGCTCATCGCCTCAAAGTCGCTAGCGCCTCTTTGGTGTATCCAGCGGAACAATTGCACGGCCCGAAATCGCTTTTCGCCCAGGCGCTCGCAAAAACGGGCCAAACCCTCGAGGTCGTAGTCGAGTAGATTGGCCCGCATAGTCGGGTTTAGCGTGCGTAAATCTGCATGCCGGGGAAGAAAAAGGCAATCTCTACTGCCGCTGTTTCCGGCGCGTCCGAACCATGCACCGCATTGGCGTCAATGCTGGCTGCAAAGTCGGCGCGAATAGTACCGGGGTTGGCCTTCTTGGGGTCGGTAGCGCCCATGAGGTCGCGGTTGGTGATGATGGCGTTGGGGCCTTCTAGGGCCTGGATCATCACTGGACCGGAGATCATGAAATCCACCAAGTCGTTAAAGAAGGGGCGCTCTTTGTGCACTGCGTAAAAAGCTTGTGCTTCACCTCGGGAGAGGTGGGCCATACGGGCCGCGATCACCTGCAGTCCAGCGCCTTCGAAGCGTGCGTAAATTTGTCCGATAACGTTTTTCGCCACAGCGTCGGGTTTGATGATGGAGAGCGTGCGTTCGATTGCCATAGTCTTGAGTAAACCTTCGTTTTGAATAGTATCGCCACCCTGTGTGGCAAAGCACCCATTTTAGCATCCGACCCCTAGCGGGGGCGGCCTTTTCCCCTGGGCCCAAAGGGCATAGCACTGGACTTACCGCCCTGCTGTTTACGCTGGCGCGTCAAACTATCGGCGCCGATATAGCCGACCGAAGTTTTCAAGGGATCGGGCTGGCCCGCCAACGCCTTGGCAGGCGCTGCCCGCGTTTCACCCACCGGGCTGCCAAATTTATTCTTCGCAGGCATGGGGTCACGACCGGCTCGCGGCCCTCTTGCGGCACCCGGCCCCCGGGCTTTGCCGTAGGCCGGTTTGCCTGAGCCCACGCGCTCGGGCCGGCCAGGCGCGGCTTGCCCAGGAGCGCCTGCGAGACCGCCCGCCGCCTGGGTCAAAGCGCGGATATCGGATTCTTCCAACTCCATCCAAGCGCCACGCTTGAGACCGCGTGGCAAGAGCATAGCGCCGTAGCGGATGCGAATGAGGCGGCTGACCGCATGGCCCACGGCCTCGATCATCCGGCGCACCTCGCGGTTACGCCCCTCGGAAATCGTCACGCGGTACCAGCAATTACTGCCCTCGCCGCCGCCATCCTGGATGCTGCCAAATTGCGCCACGCCGTCGTCCAGGCGCACACCGTCCAGCAACAAGTGCTTCTCGTCACGGCTCAGGGAGCCCAAAACCCGCACCGCGTATTCGCGCTCCAGGCCGAAACGCGGATGCATCAGCTGGTTGGCCAGGTCGCCAGAACTGGTAAAAAGCAACAAGCCTTCGGTATTGAGGTCTAAGCGCCCTACCGATTGCCACTTGCCTTGTTGCAGCTTGGGCAGTCGTCGAAAGACGGTGGGCCGGTTTTGCGGGTCATCGTGTGTCACCACCTCGCCCACCGGCTTGTGGTAGGCAATAACGCGCGCGGGCGGCGGGTCAATGCGAAAACGCACCGGCTTGCCATTGACCTTGATATGGTCGCCAAACTGAATCCGCTGGCCAATGTGCGCTGGTTCGTTATTGACCGAAATGCGCCCTTCCAAGATCAGACGCTCCATCTCTAGGCGCGAACCCATGCCCGATTGCGCCAAAATTTTGTGCAACTTGGGCGTCTCGGCTTGCGCTTGCAAAATCCGCCGAGGCTCGGCTACGGCGGCATCGGCATCCTCCAGATCAAAGGCGCCTGACACCACCGCATCAAACAGGCTGTCGGACTGCGGCGGCGCACCGTCCGATGCAATGGCCGCGTTGGCAAGCGGCTGCGCCAACGCGATTGCATCGACGGGCAATGCGTCTGGGGCCTTGGGGTTTGTCACAGTGGTGGGCTTTCCTGGGGAATGATCAGACAGGGCTTGCGGGGTCGGCATTGCCGCTTGCGGCATCCGGCGCGGCTAACAGCAGCTCGGCATTCGGGCTGGCGCCTGACACCGCATCGGCCAGCATCTGGACGTTGGCTTGGCCCATCGCTTCCAAGGGCGGTAAATCTCCCAAGCTGGACAGCCCTAAATCATCTAAAAATTGCTTGGTGGTGGCAAACAAAGCCGGGCGCCCTGGCGCCTCGCGGTGGCCGATGACTTCGACCCAACCCCGGTCTTCGAGTTGTTTAAGCAACAACGAGTTGATGGTGACGCCGCGTATATCCTCCATGTCACCGCGGGTCACCGGTTGGCGGTAAGCGATGATGGCCAGCGTTTCCAGCGTGGCGCGGGTATAGCGGGGTGGCTTTTCCGGGTGCAGGCGGTCCAGGTATTCGCGCATTTGTGGGCGGCTTTGGAAACGCCAGCCGCTGGCCACTTGGACCAGCTCAATGCCTTTGGCCTCCCACTCCGTTTGCAGTTGCGCCAACAGCGTCAGGATGTCCTCCTCACCCAGGGCATCCTGAAACAAGGTGGCCATATCGCGCACGCTCAAGGCTTGATGCCCGCACAAGAGCGCGGTTTCCAGGATTCGCAAAGCGTGTGCCAAATTCATGATGCAAGTAGCGGGGGCGGATGGAGCTTGCGCTCAAAGCGTAAAAGAAGCGTGTTCTAGAACCCCAAAGCGGCTGCTCCAAAAAGGCAGCGCGGGTTCAGGCGCCGGGGCGCCTAGAGCGGAGCAGCATTGTAACGAAGGCCCCAATCAGCCAGCAGCGCGGCCAAATCCGGGGGCAAGGGGCTTTCAAAGGCCAGCGGCGCACCGGTAATAGGGTGCGCGAAAGCCAGCCTGAAAGCATGGAGCGCTTGCCTTGCCAGCCCCGGCACGACGGGCCCACCGTAGACACAATCCCCCAGCAATGGGTGACCCAGGGAGGCCATGTGCACCCGGATTTGGTGGGTGCGCCCGGTATGCAGCACGCAATGCACCAAGCAGCCTTGCGGGACCTGTCCGAGCAAGTAAGCATCGGTTTGCGCGGTTTTTCCTGGCGTGGTGGCCAGATCGACGACCGCCATGCGCAAGCGGTTGCGCGGGTCGCGGCCTATGGCCGCTTTGACGCTTTGCTGGGCTGTACCGCGCCAAGTGCCTTTGGCCAGGGCCAGATACTGGCGGTGCATGCTGCGCGCGGCGATCGCCTGTACCAAGGCGTCCATCGCCTGGCGGGTGCGCGCCACCACCATCAGGCCGCTGGTATCTTTATCCAGCCGATGCACGATGCCAGCGCGCGGCACCGCGGCCAAACCGGGGTCCATAGCCAAGAGCCCGTTGAGTAAAGTACCACTCCAATTGCCAGGCGCCGGGTGCACTACCAATCCGGCCGGCTTGTCCAGCACATAAACCTGCGCATCCTGGTAGACCACCTGCAAGTCCATGGCCTGTGGCGCAAAGGCCTGGCTTTGCGCTGTGGGACGCAATTCCAACTGCAATGCATCGCCTGCTTTGAGCTTGGCAGCCTGCTTGTACGACTGCACGCCGTTGACACAAACGCCACCGGCGTCTATGAGCTGCTGCAAGTAATTGCGGGAAAACTCCGAAGCCACCTGCACCAGCACTTTATCCAGGCGCTGGCCATGCAGGTGAAGATCGACGCTGAGCTGGCGCAGCTCCACACCAGCGGCGAGGAAATCTTCGCCCTCATCCTGATCAGCCGCCTCCACAAGGGCGCTCGATATAATGGGATTGGTGTGTTCCAAGAAAGTTTTTACCATGTTGAGCGTCAAATTATCGGTGGTTTACTCGGTGCTTTTGGCTCTGGCAGTGGGCTTATTGGGCGCTTGCTCGACCACCCCTGAAGACAAAACAGCGGGCTTAAGCCCGGACAAGCTGTACAGCGAGGCGCGGGAACTGATGGACTCGGGCCAATGGGACAAAGCCGTTCCCTTTCTGGAAAAACTTGAATCTCGGGCCGCAGGAACCCCCTTAGCCCAGCAAGCCCAGTTAGACAAAGCCTACGCGCAATTCAAAGCAGGAGACAAGGCCCAAGCCATTGCGACACTGGACCGGTTTTTACGGCTGCACCCGGCCAGCTCCGCGCTGGACTATGCGCTCTACCTCAAAGGTTTGTCCAATTTCAATGAAAACCTGGGTATTTTTGGCGCCTACACCGGGCAGGACTTGGCTGAACGTGATCAAAAGGCGGCCAAAGAGTCTTTTGAATCCTTCAAGGAATTAAGCTCACGCTTCCCCCAATCGCGCTACACACCGGATGCACTTTTGCGCATGCGCTACATCGTGCAGATGCTTGCCAAAAACGAAGTCTATGTAGCCAAGTATTACTTTAAGCGCGGCGCTTATGTGGCTGCCTTGAACCGGGCGCAAACTGCGGTTGCCGACTACCGCGATGTACCTGCAGTAGAGGAAGCGCTCTACCTCATTTACAAATCTTACGAGGCGCTGGGCATGGCGCAGCTGAGCCGGGACGCAAAACGCGTATTGGAAGCGACCTACCCGGGCAGCGATTTTCTCAGTCCAAATGGCAAAGCCGATACGCAGAGTTGGTTGGACCTCAACAAACTCAATCCCACCAAGCTGGATTGGAGTTTCCCCAATTTCAATTGGTTTAAGTCGAACTAGTCGGGCTTGACGCGGCCACCTCGCCATTGCCAACATCGGCTTGTCGCGCCTTGCGCAAGCCTTCTAAAGCGTCCAGCCACTGCTGCTCATCGGCCAATCGACGCATAGCGGGTAAGCCCGCCAATAACTTCTTGCCATAGCCTTTTTGCACTAAACGCGGGTCACACACGACCAGAACGCCCCGATCGCTTTCGCTGCGTATCAAACGGCCGGCCCCCTGCTTTAGCGCCAGTGCTGCTTCAGGAAGGTGCAACTCTTTGAATGGGCTTGCGCCGGCCTGCTCTATGGCCAGAGCGCGGGCCCGCACCAAGGGGTCATCGGGCGGGGCGAAAGGCAACTTATCAATCACCAGCATTTGCAGCGCATCGCCTGCAATATCTACGCCCTCCCAAAATGAGGCGGTGGCGACCAGCACGCTTCCAGCCGCCTCGACCGGGGCTACCCCAGCGATGCTGGCAGCATGCGAGCGCAAAAAGTTTTCAATCAATAAGCGCTTGGCGTACTGTCCCTGTACCAGCACCTCGATGCCGGTGCCGGCCAAGTCCTCAGCCAGCGCTTGGGCAATCGCGCGCATAGCGCGCAGCGTGGTAGTGAGCACCATGGTGCGACCTCCCAAAATACGGGCTCCTCTGGCCACCAGTGCGGCAACCTGCGCGCTGTGATCCTGGGCCGCTGCCGCGTACGCAGCCTCTGGCACATACAGCGCAGCTTGCTCGGCATAGTCAAAAGGACTGGGCACTTGTAAAACCGTATGCCCCGCTAAACCACAGCTGTTCACAAACCAACTGAGTTGGGCATCGGTGCCCAGCGTGGCGGAGGTAAAAATCCAGGACCTACCGCGCCCTAGGTCCCGCTCGGCGGCGCTTGGCAGAAGCGCCTGCATATGCGCCGCAATGGTCAAGGGCGCTTGGTGCAAGCTCAGTTCGGCACCATATTCCAGCCAGCGCAACTGATCCGCCGGCCGCGCTTGTGCAAAAAGGATTAGGCTGTCATGCATAGCCTGGCAGCGCTGCGCCAGTGTGACCAGGTCGGGCCAGGCCAGGCCCAGTGAACTGCATGTCTGCAAAGCCCTGTCCAGGCTGTTCAAAATTTGATGGATTGCCCTATCCCAATAGGCTGGCGACAGCATGTCGGGGCTTGCGTCCGTCCAAGATCGTCGGGGCTCTTGGCCGACGGCCGCTGGCAAGGCATGCAAAGCCTTTGTCGCTTGCGCCAGGTCGGCCGCCAGTCCCAGCCAATCGGCCATGCCGCGCGCGGGGCCGCTGTTTTGCGCGGCCAAAAGCTGCGCCAAAGAACGCGACTGGGCAGTGCTCCAACGCTGCCCCAAAAACTGTACTCCGATGTCGCTAAGTTGGTGCGCCTCGTCCAGTATCACCGTACGTACGCTGGGCAGCAGTTCGGCCACACCCGATGCGCGAACCCCCGCATCGGCAAAAAATAAATGGTGGTTCACCACCACCAGCTCCGCTTGCATGGCACGCTGGCGTGCCTGCAAGGTATGGCAGTTGGCGATTTGCGGGCAGCTCGCGCCCAGGCAATTTTCGCGCGTGGAAGTCACCAAGCCGGCCAGCACCGAATGGTCTTGCAGCGCACCGAGTTCGGCGATATCACCTTCCACTGTGCTGTGGGCCCAGGTGCGCGCAGACTCCAGCAATTGCAAATCTTGCGACGAAAAATCATAGGCCGCCTGGTGTGCTGTGGACAGGCGCTGTGCACACAGGTAACTACTGCGCCCTTTGAGCAGCGCCATGCGAACGGGAAAGCCTAAGGCCTGAATCACCCTGGGCAGATCGCGCAAAAACAGCTGCTCCTGCAAGGTCTTGGTGGCGGTGGAGATGATGACTCGCTCCCCGCTGAGCAATGCGGGCACCAGGTAGGCCAAGGTCTTGCCCACGCCGGTACCGGCTTCCACCGCCAGCACACCCCCCACTTGCATCACCTCTGCCACCGCATGGGCCATGGTTTGCTGGCCTGGGCGCGGCCGAAATCCATCGAGTTTGCGGGCCAAAACACCCGCTGCGGAAAAAGCGGACTCGACGGCATGGACCAGAGATGTCATACGCGTTAAATCAATCTCCGCCTACTTAGGCCGGAACACGGGCATTTGCCATAGCTAAGCCCTTCTACCAATATATGACGCGAAACTTTCACGTCAGGCCTGTATCCACTTTGCGGCGCTCAAGGTCCAGAAACTGCGGGGTTTGCATTTCGTTGAGGCGCGACACTGTGCGCGGGAACTCATGCGCCAGCGGACCTTCGGTATACAGTTCCTCGGGCCGCACTTGGGCCGAGACAATCAACTTGATGTGCCGGTCGTAGAGCACGTCGACCAACCAGGTAAAGCGCCTTGCCTCGGCGTTGCGGTTGACCGGCATATGGGGCACATCGCTCAGCAGCACCGTGTGGAACTGGTTGGCAATTTCCAAATAGTCATTTTGCGAGCGGGGCCCGCCGCACAGTTCATTGAAATCGAACCAGACCACGCCTCCGGCGCGCTTGCGGGCATAGATGCTGCGCTGCTCGATACGTAACACGCGCTCGCCGTCCTGGGCTTCGGCCAAGCGGGTAAAAGCCTGGGCCATGGCCACGTCCGCAACAGGCCCGTTGGGGACATGGTAAAAATCCAAAGCGCCCATGGCCAAACGGCGATAGTCCGTGCCGTTGTCCACATTGATGACCTGCATCTGCTGGTTCAAAAATGCAATCGCGCCTAGCACCCGGTCCCGGTGCATACCCCCGGGGTATAAATCATCGGGCTTGAAATTCGAGGTGGTGACAAAGCCCACCTCATGGGTATGCAAAGCTTCGAGCAGGCGGTGCAATATCAGCGCGTCGGTGATATCTGCCACATGAAATTCGTCAAAACAAATCAGCTTATAGCGAAGCGCCATGCGTTCGCCCAGCACATCAAGTGGGTTGGCGGTACCCTGCAAGTCATGGAGTTCGCGGTGCACTTCGCGCATGAACTCATGAAAATGCAAGCGCGCTTTGCGCTTGAGTGGGACCGCTTCGAAAAAGCAATCCATCAAAAAACTTTTGCCCCGGCCAACACCGCCATACAAATAGACGCCCCGAGGGATTGGGGGATGGTGAATCAGTTTCTTAAAAGAGTTGCCACGCTGTTCCTTGTAAATGGCCCATTGCTGCGCACACCTATCCAGGGATTGCACCGCGCGTAATTGGGCCGGATCGCTGTCGAATCCGCGGTGTAACAACTCTTTTTGGTAGTAAGCAAGCACAGACATAGCGGCCACTATTGTGCCTTGCGGACCAGCGCTGCTAGCGCACCATGCGCAAAAGACACGCCATGCCCAGAGGCCGGCCTATAGGGTGGGAAGGAGTCAGTCAGCCAACGCTTGCGCGGGCGCTTGCACTGCCTGGACTTGCACCCTGTGAGGAGGAAACCCGATCTGAAAGCGCGAACCTTCCCCGGGGATGCTGGAAATTGATAGCTCTGCGCCATGGCGCTGCACCACGTGCTTGACGATGGCTAGCCCCAGCCCGGTACCACCCGTGTCGCGCGAGCGGCTGCGATCGACCCGGTAAAAGCGTTCGGTCAGGCGCCCAATATGCTCCTGCGCAATACCCATGCCCTGGTCATAGACTGCAAATTGGGCACCCCCCTCTTCCGTCACGCTGGCAATGACACGGATGGACTTTTCAGCCGGCGTGTAGCGCACCGCATTGCCGATCAGGTTAAAAAAGGCGCTGTGCAGTTCTGAAGCGGAACCGGCCAGCGACAAACCCGTCTGAATTTCAAAGCTCATACTGTGGGCTTGCCCCCACAAGACGCGCGATAACTCGCCCGCTTCCTGCCGGCATTGGTCCACCAGCAAACTGACATCCACCCACTCCTGCGTTGAAGGCAGCGGACTGCCCTCCAGCCGCGAAAGCGTTAACAGATCGTTCACCAGGGACTGCATGCGCGAGGCCTGCTGCGCCATTAAATCCAGATAACGTGCGCGTTCAGTCGCATTGAGCGACAGGGTTTGCAACGTTTCCACAAAGCCACCGAGTACCGTCAGCGGAGTCCGGATTTCGTGCGATACATTGGCCACAAAATCACGGCGCATGGCCTCGGCCTGCTCCACTGCAGTGACATCGCGCGACAGCAGCAGGCTTCGCCCTGCCCCGTAGGGATGCACATGCACCGACAGCCGCACCGGCAAGGTGATGGTACTAGCGCGGCCCGGCATCAGCACATCTTTTTCAAAGTCTTTAGCAGCAAAGTAGGCGGCAAAGCTTGGATCACGCACCAAATTCGCAAAATGCTGCTCCAAGTCGCGCCGCGCGTCCAGACCAAAATGCAGTCCCGCTGAATCGTTAAACCATTCAATGCGGAAATCCTTGTCCAGCATCACCACGCCATTAGGCGAAGCCTGCATAGCGGCTAAAAATTCCTGCAAGCGCTCATCACGCTGCTGCACCGCACGTTCGTTATTGCGCAGTAAGCGGCGGATACGATTGGAAAACTCGCCCCATAGGCCAGACTGAACTGCCACTTCACGGGTTTCATCGCTGCGCAACCAACGCATAACGCGCAAACCCCGCGATAAATCCCACAAGAGCCAAAAATAGGTGGCAGCTAAGGCGCCCACCAAGGCGGCGGCCACCATAGCGCCTTGGGCTGGCGCAAAAACGCGCATGAAAATAGCAGCGAGTAATGCGCCCACGCCCTGGAACAAGGCAAAACTAAGCAGGCGAAATAGCATGCAATGCTGGCGGCAATTGGCTTACTTAGCCCGCCAAATCGCTAGGCTGCGCTTGAAGTTGGGGTTTGGCCGTCAGGCGGTAACCAGCGCCGCGAACGGTCTCCACCATAGCGGCGGCTTCGCCCAAGGCTTCTCGCAGGCGCTTGACATGCACATCCACCGTGCGCTCTTCAATATAGACATGGTCACCCCAGACCTTGTCGAGCAACTGCCCTCGGCTGTGCACGCGCTCAGCATGCCCCATGAGGTATTGCAAAAGCTTAAATTCTGTCGGGCCCAATTTGATCGCCTGGTCGTTGAAGGACACCCGGTGGGTGGCCGAATCAAGGCGCAAGCCCGATATCAAAATAGCTTCGTCTTTCATTTGCGGAGCGCGGCGGCGCAACACCGCACGCACCCGTGCGAGCAATTCTTTGGTGGAGAAAGGCTTGGCGATGTAATCGTCCGCACCCGCATCCAGGCCCGCGACACGGTCTGCCTCGTCGCCACGGGCCGTCAGCATAATCAGCGGCACCGCCTTGGTTCGATCATTTCCGCGCCAGCGTTTGGCTAGCGACAGGCCGCTTTCCCCGGGCAACATCCAGTCCAGCAAAATCACATCGGGCAGCGCCGCGTCGATTTCGCGCTGCGCACTGATACTGTCCATAGCCCAAATCGGTCGAAAACCGTTGTGCCGCAAGTTCACTGCGATCAGTTCGGCAATCGAAGGTTCATCCTCGACTAACAGCACCGTAGGCGCGTTTCTCATTTAATCGCCTGCTCCACCTGGGCCAAGCTGCTGTGGCGCACATCCTCGCCTTTGACCACATAAATGATGAACTCGGCGATATTTTTGGCATGGTCACCAATGCGCTCGATTGCTTTGGCCAGAAACAGGAGGTCCAGACTGGCTGAAATCGTGCGCGGGTCTTCCATCATGTAGGTGATGAGTATGCGTACAAAGCCATCAAACTCCCGGTCAATCTCGTCGTCTTCTTTCAAAATGCTCAACGCGGCGTTGACATCCAAGCGGGCAAATGCATCTAGCGCCTTATTAAGCAAACTAGAGGCCAACTCTCCAGCGTAACGTAACTCGACTGTCGGCAAGGAGCGCGGTGCGCCCGCGTCAATGATCGAACGCGCCATGCGCGCGATTTTGGCTGCCTCATCACCTACCCGCTCCAAGTTGGCGGTGGTCTTGGAGATAGCAATCAGCAAGCGCAGGTCGCGCGCCGTCGGTTGGCGCCGGGCAATGATCGAAGACAAATCCCGATCAATCTCGATTTCCATCGCGTTCACGCGGGCCTCCGCCACTGCGACTTCCTCGGCCGCTTCCAAACTGCGGTTGGAAAGCGCCTTGATGGCGCCAAGTATCTGGGATTCAACCAGTCCACCCATTTCCATGACCTGGGATGACACCGAGGTCAATTCAGAGTCAAATTGGGTTGAGAGATGCTTATCTGGCATGGGATTTCCTCATTGAGTAAATAGGGGGAAAAAGTTGGCAGGGTGTAGCGCCAGCTTAGCCGAAACGGCCGGTTATATAGTCTTCGGTCTCTTTGCGCTGCGGTTTGAAAAACATTTGCTTGGTATCGCCGAACTCGATCAAGTCACCCAAATACATATAGGCCGTGTAGTCGCTGCAACGAGCAGCCTGCTGCATGTTATGCGTCACGATGACTACGGTGTAATCTGCCTTGAGTTCCACGATCAACTCTTCCACCTTGGCTGTGGATATCGGGTCAAGCGCTGAGCAGGGCTCATCGAGCAACAGCACCTCCGGTTTGATCGCAATGCCACGGGCGATACACAGGCGCTGTTGCTGCCCGCCCGATAGGCTAGAGCCATTTTGTTGCAATTTATCCTTGACCTCCGTCCACAGTGCCGACTTACGTAAGGCCCATTCCACCCGCTCTTCCATATCGCTGGAACTGAGGTTTTCAAACAACTTGACGCCGAAGGCCACATTGTCATAAATCGACATGGGGAAGGGCGTCGGCTTTTGGAACACCATACCCACTTTCGCACGAAGCAAGGCCACATCGTCTTTGCTTTTGAGCAAGTTTTCGCCATCAAGCAATATCTGCCCTTCGGCGCGCTGCTCTGGATACAACTCAAACATACGATTGAGCACGCGCAAGAGCGTCGACTTACCGCAACCTGAAGGACCAATGAAGGCGGTCACACGCCCCTCCGGGATATCCAAATTGATGTCTTTCAATGCCTTGAATTTTCCATAATAAAAATTCAGGTCTCTGATTGAAATCTTGGTGCGGGCAATGCTGGTATCTGTGTTTTGCATGGTCATAGTATTCCCGAAAAGTTAGGTTTTTTGGCGCGTCAACACGCGCGCCACGATATTGAGGCCGAGCACCGCCAGGGTGATCAGGAACACGCCCGCCCAAGCGAGCTTCTGCCAATTTTCGTAAGGACTCATCGCAAACTTGAAAATAGTTACTGGTAAGCTGGCCATCGGCTCACTCAAATTGGAGGTCCAAAATTGGTTGCTTAATGCGGTGAACAACAAAGGGGCGGTTTCGCCCGCGATCCGCGCTACCGCTAGCAATACACCGGTAATCACTCCCGAGCGCGCCGCCCTCATGGTGATACTGCCGATCACTTTCCATTTGGGCGCACCCAAAGCGTAAGCGGCCTCGCGTAGCCCGGAGGGCACGAGGCGCAGCATATCTTCGGTGGTGCGAATCACCACGGGAATGACGATCAGCGCCAGCGCCACCACCCCGGCAAAACCCGAAAACGACCTAAAGCTGGAAACCACCACCGAATAGACAAAAAGACCGATGACGATGGACGGCGCAGAAAGCAAAATGTCATTGACAAAGCGCGTGGTCTCGGCCAGCCATCCTTTGGAGTCAAACTCGGCCAAGTAAATGCCTGCCATGATGCCAATGGGCGCGCCCAAACAGGTGGCCAAGGTGACCATCACCAGGGAGCCGTAGATCGCATTGGCCAGACCGCCCTCTTCATTGGGTGGCGGCGTCATCTGCGTTAGGGTTGCAAAAGTCAAGCCGTCAATACCCAAACTGACCGTCTCAAACAAAATCCAAAATAGCCAGAAAAGCCCAAAAACCATAGCCGACATGGCCAGCGCAATGGCCAGTAAATTGACACGTTTACGGCTGGCGAAGCGCGCTCTGCGAGCGTCCAATGCAAGGTTCGTACTCATGTTCTGGTCCCCTCGCCTTTACGTAACTGAGCCAGCAAGAACTTGGACAGCGACAAGATAACAAAAGTGATGAAAAACAAAACCAGGCCTAGGTACATCAACGCTGCCTGGTGCAAGCCTTCACCGGCCTCCGCAAATTCGTTGGCCAGCGCCGAAGTAATGCTATTGGCCGCCTGAAACAGACTAAGCGAATCGAGTTGGTTGAAGTTACCAATCACAAAGGTAACGGCCATGGTCTCTCCGATAGCGCGTCCCAGACCCAACATAATGCCGCCAATCACCCCTGTTTTGGTATAGGGCAGCACCACGCGCGTTACCACCTCCCAGGTGGTCGCACCCAAACCGTACGCAGACTCTTTGAGCAGCGGCGGCGTGACATCAAACACATCGCGCATCACCGCCGAAATGAACGGGATGATCATGATGGCCAAAATAATGCCTGCCGACAAGATACCGATCCCGACGGGGGGACCGGACACAAATGCACCCAAGTAGGGGACGCCATCGAATGCGCTTTGCAAAGGAATTTGGACATAGGTCGCCAGAACCGGACCAAACACCAGCAAACCCCACATACCGTAAACGATGGAAGGAACCGCGGCCAATAGCTCAATCGCAGTTCCCAAAGGACGCTTGAGCCATGCCGGAGACAACTCCGTCAAGAAAAGCGCAATCCCAAAACTCACCGGCACCGCAATCAGTAGCGCGATCAAGGAAGTCGCTACCGTGCCGTAAATCATCACCAGGCCACCAAAATCCTCTTTGACCGGGTCCCACACCGTACTGGTCAAAAAGGAAAGGCCATACTTGTGAATAGCAGGCCAAGCGCTGATGGCCAAGGACAGCAAAATCGCTGCCAACAATCCCATCGTCAGCAAGGCTGCAGATTTGGCCAACCAGCCAAAAACTTGGTCCGCAAGCGGGCCGCTGAGCGCCCGCTTGGGGCTCGTAGTTTGGTTCATAAAAAGCCCTAGCGTTCGGTTTTATACATCCGGGCAAGCGCTATCCGTAACACGGCATCCCTGCGCTTGGCCCGGTAAAGACTCGGCAAAAAATGCCTTTTAAAATTGCCTTTTATTTGTAGGAAATGACTTTTCCAGAAGTGTCTTTGATCTCTCCCCAGGCTTTCTGAATGGCTGCTACGGCTGCTGGCGGCATCGGCACATAGTCCAGATCAGCAGCTGATTTCTCTCCGTTGGCGTAAGCCCAATTGAAAAACTTCAAGGCCTCGGTGCCGTTTGCGGGCTTGTCTTGGCTGGTATGCATCAAGATAAAGGTGGCACCGCTCAGAGGCCAAGAATCCTTGCCAGGCTGGTTGGTCAAGATTTGATAAAAAGACTTGGCCCAATCGGCACCCGCAGCGGCAGCTTTAAAGGTGTCGTCCTCAGGCTTCACAAAATTACCAGCAGCGTTTTGCACTAGGGCATAGTTCAGTTTGTTTTGCTTGACGTAGGAGTACTCTACGTAGCCCAGAGAATTGGGTAAGCGGGCCACGAAGGCGGCAACGCCCTCATTGCCCTTGCCGCCGGCACCAACGGGCCAGTTAACCGCTGTGCCCTCGCCGACCTTGGCTTTCCAATCGGGGCTGACCTTGCTCAGGTAATTGGTAAAGAGAAAGGTGGTACCCGAACCGTCGGCACGACGCACCTGGGCAATCGCGGTATCGGGCAAGTTCACACCAGGGTTGATGGCCTTGATCGCCGGATCATTCCAACGCGACACTTTGCCCAAGAAAATATCAGCCAGCAAGGGGCCAGTCAGCTTCAACTGTCCGGGCGCGATACCTGCAACATTGAGGATGGGCACCACGCCGCCAATGACGGTGGGGAATTGCATTTGTCCTTTGGTTTTCAGGACTTCATCGGTCAAAGGCATATCGGTGGCACCGAAATCGACGGTCTTGGAGTCGATTTGCTTGATGCCACCACCCGAACCGATGGACTGGTAATTCACTTTAACGCCAGTCTGTTTGTTGTAATCGGACGCCCACTTGGCGTACAGGGGCGCTGGAAATGTGGCTCCGGCACCGGTGATTTCCTGGGCCTGAACGCCTGTGGCGATGAACGCGCATGCCGAGGCCAGCGCGAGAAGGGAGCGGGGAGAAACGATCTGCATGGAACACCTTTTCAATGGTTGAGGGATGCAACAGACTCTAAGCATCAAATATGACAAATGAGTGACAAAACAAGGATTCCTTCCTGCAAATGCCGTCCTCCATCGATCCAAACCCAAACATTTTGTCATCAAATTGACATTTTTGATTCGTATCCTTGCTTTTTTAACCGGAGGTTACCTATGTCCTATTTGTTCACTGTGCGCTTAGCGCGCCGCGCCGCGCTGGCATCTGCCGCTATTGCTTTGGTTAGCGCTTGCGCTAGCCTTCAAAAACCCGTCAGTCTGGCAGAAACGATCGCCAAGACGCCCGAATTGAGCACTCTCAACGGCTTGGTGAAAACCGCCGGCTTGGCCGAGACGCTGCAAGGCCCCGGTCCATTCACCGTGTTTGCACCCAGTGACGCTGCATTCAAGGCGCTCAAGGCCGGAACATTGGAAAGCCTGAGCAAGAACCCAGCAGCAGTTAAGGACATCTTGCTGTTCCACACCGTCTCGGGCGCAGTAGCCTCCAAAGATGTGAAAAACAGCAACGCCAAAGCGGTCAATGGCGGTGCTTTGGCGCTTGCCAAGGCAGGCGATTTTGTGACCGTTGAAAACGGATTCGTCATCAAGGCCGACATCATGGCCAGCAACGGCGTCATCCATATCATCGACACCGTACTGACCCCGCCGAAAAAATAAACCTCAAGAATGGGGTGGCCGCCGCGGCCGCCCCATTGCGTCCCACGTCGTCTCTAGCCCCTCAGACCGGTCTGCTTAGCGACTAAAGTTTGGGGCAGCTAAGTGCACACGCCCTGCCCCTTGCATGCCGCCCTTGCACATCCAAGGTACTGCTATCCTTAGACGGATCAGCTTTTTGAATCATTTCCCATGTCCTCTCCCACCCGCCTGGCCGCTATCGACCTGGGCTCCAATAGTTTCCGTCTGGAAATCGGCGTCATTTCACACGGCGCATTTGAACGAACCGAATATATAAAAGAATCTGTCCGCCAAGGCGCTGGCATGGACAGTGAGCGCAACCTCACACCGCAGGCCATGCAAAGTGGCTGGGATTGTTTGGCTCGTTTTGGTGAACGCTTGGCCGGATTCAAAGCCCCGCAAGTGCGCGCCGTTGCCACCCAAACGCTGCGTGAAGCGCGCAACCGCGATGCGTTTTTGGCACGAGCAGTCAAAGTATTGGGATTTCCCATCGACGTCATCTCCGGCCGCGAAGAAGCGCGGCTCATTTACAAAGGCGTCTCCCAACTGTTGCCCCCATCCGACGAGCGGCGTCTGGTGATCGATATTGGCGGGCGATCGACCGAGCTGATATTGGGTCAGAACCTACAACCGCGTGTAATGGAGTCTTTTCGCGTCGGCAGCATTGCCTGGTCCACCCGTTATTTTCCCGACGGGCAATGGCGGCGCAAGTCATTTGAAACGGCCGAAGTCGCCGCCAAGGCCGTATTGGATGGCGCCTTGCAGGCCTACCATCCCGCCCATTGGGACGTCGCCTATGGCTCGGCCGGAACCGTCAGCGCAGTCAGTGAGGCCTTGGCAGCGGGCGGCTGGACCGATGGCTTGGTGACTGCGCAAGGCCTGGACTGGCTCAAGGAAGTTCTCATAGAAACCGGCCAGGCCGAAGGTAGCAAAATCCCCGGTCTGCGCGAAGACCGCAAACCCATCATCGCCGGCGGTTTGGCAGTCACCCGTGCCGTGTTTAGCTTGCTGGGTATTGAAAGCCTCAGCCCCACTGCAGGCGGCTTGCGCCATGGCCTTTTGTGCCAGATGCAAGGCTCACGCGAGAGCGCCAGCGACCTGCGTAGCAATACGGTCGAGCGCCTGGCCAATAAATTCAATGTAGACCGCGCGCATGGCAGCCGTGTGGCTAAATTGGCTAGCCATTTGCTAGTGCAAATTTTGGGCGACCAAGCGCCAGACCCTAGCGACGAGTCCAACCGCAGCATGCGCAAGCTGCGCTGGGCTGGCGAACTGCATGAGATCGGCAGCCATATTTCACACAGCGATCACCACAAGCACGGCGCCTATATTTTGCAAAATGCCGATGCCATGGGTTTTGCTCTAGACGAATTGAAGCGGCTCAGCCTGCTGGTGCTAGGACACCGCGGCAAATTGCGCAAAATCGAAGCTGAGCTGGTCTTGGATGACTTGCGTGCCCAATTGATGGCGCTGCGCATTGCGGTGATTTTGTGCCACGCCCGGCGCGACCCGAGCATGGACTGCGTCCAGATCTCGCAAAGCAAAGGCGTGGTTACAGTACGTTGCGATGCCCGCTGGGCCGCTGAGTTTCCCCAGTCCGCCTACTTGCTACGCGAGGAAGCCCTGGCTTGGCAGAAAACCGGTTGGCCCATGGAGTTCTTGGACACTTAAGGCCGCAGGCCAGATCGGCGCCACCTCAAAGCAAATCTGGCGACTGCACGCTCAGAACGGTGGTTTCTTCTTCACCGTGGCGCGCACGGTAGCGTAACCACCACACCGCACCTTTTTTTACCGCGCAGGTTTGGCCCGGCATGGCCAACAGTTGGGCGATCGCTTGGCCGATGGTAGGTTGATGCCCCACGACCAACACACAGGTGCTGGCATGCGGCCAGTTCACCAGCTGCAAAAGCTCATCTACGCCAGCCAAGGGGGCGAGCGCAGCATTGACCTTGTATTTGCGGTCCAAGGCCTTGGCGGTTTGCTCGGCGCGCAGTGCGGGGCTGCTGAACACCTTGGTGCCTGCTGGCAACTGCCGGTCCAGCCAAGTGGCCATGCGTTGCGCCTGTTTTTCGCCTCGGGGGCTCAAGGTTCTGAGCATGTCGTCGCCGACCAGTTCCAGGTCGATCGCTTCGGCATGGCGCCAAAACACCAGATCCATGGTACTCATGCCGTGCCCGCCTTTCAATTGGTTTTGCCATAACGCGCCATCAGCGCGACTTGTGCAGAATGCTCAGCTAGTATCCCGCATCCACGTGACGCCCGATAACTGCCATCGGCTTGCATATCCCAGGCATCCAAACCATCGTGCAAATAGGCCAGCAGGCATTCGTCAATCAAGCGCTGGCGTTGCGCCGGATCGTTGATCGGCCAGGCCAACTCCACCCGACGCACCATATTGCGGTTCATCCAGTCTGCGCTGGACAAATAAAGCGCATCGTGCATGCCCTGGCGAAAATAGTAGACCCGCGAATGTTCCAAAAATCGACCGATAACGGAGCGCACCCTGATGTTGTCTGTGAAGCCCTTTACTTGGGCCGGCAACATACAGACGCCGCGCACAATCAAGTCAATCACTACCCCACGCTGACCGGCTTGAATCAGCGCCTGGATCAAATCCAAGTCCGTCAAGGAATTCATTTTCAATACGATGCGGGTAGACTCTCCCTGGGCCGCCGCCTTTGCCAAGGCCTCTATTTTTGCTAGCAATCGCTCGTGCAGATTAAACGGTGCCATCCACATTTTTTTCAGGCGAGGCAATCGGCTCTGACTTGCCAAATGGATGAATACGTTTTCCATGTCCTTGGTCAACACCGGGTCCGCGCTAAGGTGGCTGATATCGGTGTACAGGCGAGCAGTGCGTGGGTTGTAATTTCCCGTGGATAAATGGCCATAACGCCGCAGTACTCTGCCTTCCAGCCGCGTCACCAGCAGCATCTTGGCATGGGTTTTCAGTCCCACGACGCCATACACCACCTGGGCGCCAATCGACTCCAGCATTTCGGCCCAGTTGATGTTGGCCTCCTCGTCAAAGCGCGCCTTGAGCTCGACCACCACCGTCACCTCTTTGCCCTTGCGCACCGCCTCGCGCAACAAATCCATCAAGGCCGAATCAGCACCGGCGCGGTAAATCGTTTGCTTGATGGCCAACACATTAGGGTCATTCACTGCGGCACGCAAAAAAAGCAAGACGGCTTCAAAGCTTTCAAAAGGGTGATGCAAAATCACATCGCCGCGCTGCAGTTGCTCAAACACGTTGGACCCAAGATTCCATTGCACCGGAACCGAGGCCTGATAGACAGGAAAACACCATTGCGGACTGTCTAGCAAATCGATCAACTGCGTCAGCCGCAACAAATTGACCGGCCCGCTCACGCGGTACAAAGCCATCGCCGGAAGATCAAACTGTTCAAGCAAAAAATCCGACAAATGCCTGGAGCAGCCGGCCGATACCTCCAGGCGCACTGCCTCGCCATAATGCCGATGCACCAAACCCTGGCGCAAAGCGGTACGCAAGTTTTGCACCTCATCCTCGTCCACGGACAGGTCTGAATGGCGTGTTACACGGAACTGCGAGAACTGCTCAACCACGCGACCTTCAAACAACTCGTCCAAATGGGCGCGTATCACGCTGGTCAAAGCGACAAAGACGGACTTGGAGCCCGCCACTTTTTCTGGCAAACGGATGATTCGCGGCAACACGCGAGGCACCTTGACGATCGCGATCTCATTGCTGCGTCCAAAAGCGTCCTTGCCCCCTAGTCGAACAATAAAGTTGAACGCTTTATTGGCCACCTGCGGGAAGGGGTGCGCCGGATCGAGTCCGACCGGAATGAGCAGCGGGCGCACCACACGCTCGAAATACTGCTTGACCCATAGGCGTTGCGCCGTATTGCGGTCGCCGTGCGAGACGATTTTGATTCCACAATCGGCCAGCGCCGGCAAGATCGCATTGTTATACAGCGCATATTGCCGCTCTACCAAGGAATGCAAGGACTCGGACAGGCGATCAAAAGAGGCCTCGGTATAGCTACCCCGCTTGTCGCCAGTGCGCTTGGCTGTGAGGTGAGGCTCGGAGCGAACCTCAAAAAATTCGTCCATATTGGAAGAGACTATGCACACATAGCGCAAACGCTCCAACACCGGAACGTCCTCCCGCGCGGCCCAACTTAAAACCCGCTCATTGAAGGCCACCAGGCAGTGGTCGCGGTCTAATAGCTCCGGATGCTCAGCGTCGTGAATGGCCTGACTGGTATTTTCCAATGCAATGATCTCCTCTTTTTCCTGCGAAACCAGCATACGCGCTTGTGCGTGCTGGCCCACCACGCGCTACTGTAGCGCAACGGTGCCTCATACAGAAAAACAGCAGATCAACAAGACAGGCGATACCGGCGCCCTATGACGTAAGTCAAGCTCTCACCCCGCCTGGGGCCGGTAAGACCCCAATGCAAAAGAGTTTATTTGACGATTACCGGGTGCACCGTAAACACATTGACGCTCGCTGGGTCCACCACCACGCGAACCCAATGCAGGCTTGGGCTGCCAAAAGTCTGCAAGCGCGTGAAATTGGGCAGCAGCTTGTTGGGGCTGTACATGGGCTTGTCTAATTTGAAGTAATGGGTGTCGCCGTGGACAAACAAGACCTGACCGGCGTATTGCTCGGTTTGCTCCACCAGCTTGGACATGAAATGGCGATAGCCGCTAACTGCCGGCTCCTTGCTTTCATCGAACTCCTCGGTTTCAGGCAAATCAAAGCCCGGGTCGCCCTGGGTGACCACTACGATGCCGACCGCATTTTGCGCCTTGGCGGCGGCAAACGAAGCTTGCATCCAGGCCACATTGGCACTGTCGCGCTCCAGGTATTCTGCGTTGGAGGCATCGCACTTCGCGCTGTCACGTGCGCTTTTGTTTTTGCATTCCTTCTCGCTCAGGATCAGGTTGTTGTTGCTGCCCGGCTGGTTAATGCCGACGAACACCACGCCACCGTGCGCAAAGCGGGTGTTCTCTACAAATTTTTCACCTAGCTTGCCTTGGTGCTCTAGGGCGATCGTGCTTTGCCCCAGGCTGTTCAGCGTAGGGAACATGACTTTGCGAAGGTAGGACAAGCGCTCCAAACCATCGTAGCCGCCGTTGTTGGTGCGGTGGCAATCGGTCCACTCGTTGTCGCCGGGCACATAGACCACCGGTTTGACCATGGTGCCAAACATTTTCAGCGCATCGGTGTACACATCGTCGGTGCACTTGGAACTGCCATCCTTGAGATCACCGTCGTACAAAGAGAAGGCGATATCCGAACGGTTGATGCTTTGCAAGACTGCGGGCAGCTTGGCATCGTCGCCTGCTTTTTTATAGGGCATATCACCCCACAGGCCAAAGCTAAAGGGCTTGGCCGGGCTTTGCGCCCAGCTGACGGAGACCTGTGCAGCCACGATGGCCGCAACACAAACAGCTTTGGAAAACATAAACACTCCGGAAAAAAAGATAGGGAACAAGGTAACCGCATTGCATGACACGGGCGTGACGACCTCTAACCCCAAACAAATGTTGCAAAAAAGGCACAGGCAATCGGTAATTACCCTATGTCACCGAATTGAAATATGAAAACACAACACTAGGAAGGTCAATTCAAGCATTTTTGAATTTTGGCAATAAGTTCAAACCCTAACTGAAAGAGTATTTATGACTATGACTGCCCAGAAAACTGCCATGGCACTGGCCACCGGCTTGCTGCTCGCTAGCTCTGCGATTGCCCAAACAGCACCCACCGTGACCTTGTATGGTCGCATAGACCTCGGCCTTGAGAGCGTAAACGACGGCACTTTGACAAAAACCATGTTGCAAAACTACGCTTCGCGCATCGGCTTCAAAGGTGAGCGCGGGTTTAGCGGCGATTTGGCTGGCGTTTTTCAAGTGGAAACCGGTGTTGCACCAGACGACACATCCCAAAGCAAAGCCTTTGCAAATCGGAATAGCTTTGTTGGATTGAAAAGCAAATCCATGGGTACATTTTTGGTCGGCACATACGACAGCCCACTAAAAAGCTTGGATGCCGGCGGCTATGCAGGCACCTTGTACGGCGAGGGCGAGGCCATGGAAGTCATCATTCACGGCAAAGGTACGAGAACTGCCGGAAGCAACTTCGACAACGTGCACACTCGCCAAACCAACAACCTGGTTTACCTCAGCCCGAAATTTGCCGATATGGTGGTGAAGGCCTCCTACGCGCCCGACGAGGGACAAACCGCGACTACGAATCAGCCTCTGTACGCAGCCTCTTTGGAGTGGAACAACGGCACTTACAACGCCGGTATCGCTACCCAATCCAAAGCAGTTTCAACTGCTGCCTTTGGCATGACCGCTACTAAATTCAGCTTGGGCGCCAAGATGGATGCCTTGAGCGGTGCGATCGTTTTCAGCACCTTGGAAAACCAGGCGCCCATCGCAACCAACGTACGCAAGACCACGAACACGCTGTTTGTGGTGAACTATGTGGACGGCGCTATGACCTACAAATTCAACTACGGCATGTCTGGCGAGTCCGCTTCCAATGCTGCAGACGATTTGACCATGATGGCCCTGGAAGCGGCTTATGCTTTGGACAAGCAAACCATTCTTTATGGCGGCTACGCGCAGATCACCAACAACACGAAAGCACGCGGAACCTTTGTCGGCGCCGATAACTTTCCCTCAATCCCAGCAACTGCAGCTGGTTCCGACCCAACAGCCATTACCTTCGGTCTTCGCTACAACTTCTAAGCACACTGAGCGTCTGATTTTTGATGCTGGGATGCGCTTTTTGAGCGCATTTCAGCGACATCGGAAATTTGGTCTGGTGTATGAAGATAAAAATGGCCACCTTCGGGTGGCCATTTTTTTTGGCGGCTACTGCTAGCGTAATGCAGCGGCTTGGGGCATTGGCTTAGCTAAGCGCATCCAGCCACATTTGTAAAAATTGCGCCGTCCCTGCCTCGGGGTCTAGCTGATAGGCATCAAAGCCCAGTTTGGCGTAGGTGCGCAAGGCCTTCTGGTTACCCGAGAGCACTTCCAAGGTCATCTTGCATGCACCGCGCTCACGGGCTATTTGCATTACGGCCTCCAACATCGCACCAGCCACTCCGTGCCCGCGCCAATCGGGCAGCACGATCACATCGTGGACGTTGACCAAGGGTTTGGCCGCAAAGGTGGAAAAACCTTCTATGCAATTGACCAGCCCCACCGGCGTCTGGGCTGCATCCTGCGCCAAAGCCAGCACGCTAAAGGCCTGCGCACGCGCGGCCAAGCCCGCGACCACATGGGTTTTCGCGTAATCGCTGAGTCCCGCGCCGCCGCCCATCGGGTCATGGGCGTAGGCATCGAGCAAGGCCACCAAGGCTTGTGCATGCGCCGGGTCCGCGTAGTCCACGCGACAAACGCGGATTGGTTCGTTTTGCTGGGTCATTGCAGCGTCTGGGCAATACGCTCTGCACTGGCCTTGGCATTGGCCGCAT
>CANNEW010000002.1 GCA_947503685.1 Comamonadaceae bacterium
ATAAACAATCCGTCAGATTGGGGGGCCGCTAGAGGCAGCCTTAGACCGCGAAATGCGGCGGGGCGTGGTGCAGCGCCAAAACGCATAAAACACCAGCAAAGCCCGCCATTTTATCGCCAATCCGTGGTTCGACCCATTGGCGTCCTGCATTGGCGTCCTGCATTGCGCCGGGTAAGTGCTTTGGCGCGGTGGCCGTTTTAGGCGCGCTGGGCGGTCGGATGTGCTGCGCGCAGCACGGCCCAATCGATCAATTGGCTGCACAAATCGGTGTTTTGCGCCATTCGGGCGGCCACGTTAGCGGCATGGCGCGGCCAAGCGGAGTCGGGCTCCCAGGGCCATGCCAGCGTAGGCGGCGCCGGGCTGGCGGCTGGTGTACCGTTCCAAAAAGCATGCCAGGCGCATAAAGGTGCATCGGCGGCTAGGGTTTCCAAATAGGCTCGCAGTTTGGGCTGGTGCGCGCAGTCGTTCTGCGGGTAAATTTGCCAGACGCAGGGTTTGCCCGTTTGCACGGCTTGGGCCAGCGAGTCCTCCCCGCGCACGAGATTGAGGTCGCACAGAGCCAGCAACTGGTCAAACACGGGTTGCGGCAGATTGGGCAGAAAGCGCAGGCGCAGCTGGGCCCAGCGCCCATCTGGCAGGGCAGTCAGCGCGTCCCGCACGGCTTGTGCGCTTTGGCCAGCGGCGACCAGCAATTGCACCGCTTGCCCAGTGCCGGTCAGCGCCTGCAGCAAGTCGACAATGGGCGCACTGGCGTAAGAAAACAGCAGCACCGTGCGTTCCCCGGACGCCTCGGGTGCAAATGCGGCTAATTCTGGGTTGGCCCAGGTAGGTGGTTGCGTAGCCTGTGCGTCAGAGCGACGCAATAAACCACCGCTGGCGGGGCTGAAACCAGGATAGAAAAAATACTTGGTCCAGCCCTTGGCCGGCCCCTGCAATACCGGCGATGGCAGGCCATGGCTGCGCAGCGCAAAGGGCTCGGCGCTGAGGTACTCTAAATTGATCCAGGCCGGGCGTCGGCCCTGCGTGTCAGCGGCATCCACCTGGCTTTGCAGCCATGCAGGTGGAATATCGCAGCCAAAGGCCTCTACCCAAACGTCCGCCAAGGGGGTTTCTGGGACTGGCGCCGCGTGTTGGGCCGATGACCAGTCGCGCACGCTAATGCCCGGCCAGCCGCCTTGCGCAGCGCCCGGCGCCATCCATTGCAGTGGCCGCTTATCGTCCAGCCACAGGCGCACGCTATGGCCACGCAGCGCTAGCTGAGCGGCCAGGCGCCAGCAAACGCCGACATCACCATAGTTATCTATTACTTTGCAAAAAATGTCCCAAAGCAAAACCTTTTCGCTGGCTGGTGGACTTTGCGTGTGCGCTGGCGCTGGGGCGGTGGCAGAGGCTTGGAGCGAGGATGGGGTGCGGGACGGCATGGCGCAATTGTCCCAGTTGGCAGATGGACAGGGCGGGAGGCAGATCAGCCGCCCTCGAAAACTCTGACAATACGCGCATGACAGCGCCTCCAACTCCACTCCATAGCGAAGCGCTGCTGCGCGAGGTGGCTGCCTTGCCGACTTTGCCCGGCGTTTACCGCTACTTTGATGCGCAGGACCAGGTGCTGTATGTGGGCAAAGCCATCAGCCTGAAAAAGCGGGTGGCCAGTTACTTCCAGAAAAACCATGGCGGCACGCGCATCGGCCATATGGTGAGCAAGATTGTGCGCATGGAAACCACGGTGGTGCGCTCCGAGGCCGAGGCCTTGCTGCTGGAAAACAACCTCATCAAGACGCTCAATCCCAAGTACAACATCTTGTTTCGGGACGATAAGAGCTACCCCTACCTGAAGATGACCGCTGCCAACCCCGAGGCCGTGCCGGACACGGGCGCACGCAAAAGCGGCAAACCGGGCACGGACCCGCAGCAGTTTTCCCGCGTCGCTTATTACCGGGGCGGGGTGGAGAAAAAGCACCACTACTTTGGTCCCTATCCCAGCGCCTGGGCGGTGAAAGAGGCGATTTTGTTAATGCAAAAAGTGTTTCGCCTGCGCACCTGCGAGGACTCGGTGTTCAGCAACCGCACGCGCCCCTGCTTGCTCTACCAAATCAAACGCTGCTCGGGGCCGTGCGTGGGTCACGTCAGCGCCCCAGACTATGCCCAGGATGTACGCGACGGCCAGCGCTTTTTGCAGGGCGATGCGCAAGAGGTGCTGAAGTCCTTGGAACAGCGCATGATGGCGCACGCCGAGCGCCTGGAGTTTGAGCAGGCGGCCGAATTGCGCAACCAGGTGGCAGCGCTTTCTAATGTGCTGCACCAGCAATCGGTGGACAATGTGTCGGACCGTGATGTGGATATCCTGGCCGTCAAAGTGCAGGGCGGCAAGGCGTGCGTGAACTTGGCCATGGTGCGCGGCGGTAGGCATTTGGGTGACCGGCCTTACTTTCCAGTGCACGTGGAAGAGTCCGCCGTGCTGCTGGACGACGAGGGCGCTTCGGACGTACCGCAAAGCGCTGAGTCGCAGGTGCTGGAGGCCTTTTTGGCGCAGCATTATCTGGGTGTACCGATGCCCGCCGTTTTGGTAGTGAGCGAACCAGTGGGTAAGGGTCTCCTGGCGGGGCTGTCCGAGCAGCATGGTTTTAAGGTGAGTGCGGTGCACCAGCCGCGCGAGCAGCGCCGCGCCTGGTTGGACATGGCGCAAACCAATGCGGCTTTGCAATTGGCCCGCCTTTTGGCCGAAGAAGGCTCGCAGCAGGCTCGCACCCGCGCCTTGGCGGAGGCACTGGACCTGGCCATGGAAGATCTGACGGCCCTGCGCATCGAATGCTTTGACATTTCGCATACCGCAGGCGAGGCGACCCAAGCCTCCTGCGTGGTATTTGGGCAGCATGCCATGCAAAACACCCAATACCGGCGCTACCGCGTTGAGGATATTACCCCTGGCGACGACTATGCCGCCATGCGCCAGGTGCTGACGCGGCGCTACGGCAAAGTGGCCGAAGCGCTGGCCCTGGCCAAGCACGAGGGGCGCCTGCCTTCGGCCCAGGAGCGCATGCCCGACCTGGTGCTGGTGGACGGCGGCAAAGGCCAGGTGTCCATGGCGCGCGAAGTCTTTGTGGCCCTGGGCTTGGACCTGGCGCTGATCGTCGGCGTGGAAAAAGGCGAGGGGCGCAAAGTCGGGCTGGAAGAACTGGTTTTTGCCGACGGGCGTGATAAGGTCTATCTGGGCGCTGACTCGGCGGCACTGATGCTGGTGGCCCAGATCCGCGACGAGGCGCACCGCTTTGCGATTACCGGCATGCGCGCCCAGCGGGCGCGTGTCCGGGTCGATGGCGGCAAGCTGGAAGAAATCCCCGGCGTAGGCCCCAAGCGCCGGGCCAAACTCTTACAGCGCTTTGGCGGTGTGCGCGGCGTAGCCCAGGCCAGCGCCAAAGACTTGGCCTCGGTGGATGGCATCTCCCCGGATTTGGCCGAAGAAATTTACCGCGCCCTGCACTGAGCGGCACGGCCTGTCATATTCCCCGTGCCACAATCGCTCGTATGTTTCTGACCATCCCCACGATACTGACCTGGACGCGCATATTTGCGATTCCGCTCATCGTCGGGGTGTTTTATGCGCCCGAGGCCTTTGCTACGCTGCCCGAGAAAAACCTGATCGCCACGGTGATGTTTGTGTTATTTGCGCTGACCGATTGGCTGGATGGTTATTTGGCGCGCAAACTTAACCAAACCTCCGCCTTCGGGGCTTTTTTGGACCCGGTGGCTGACAAATTCTTGGTATGTGCCTGCGTGCTGGTGCTGGTGCATTTGCAGCGGGCCGATGTGTTTGTGGCGCTGATCATCATCGGGCGCGAGATTGCGATCTCGGCTTTGCGCGAATGGATGGCGCGCATTGGCGCCACCAAAAGCGTGGCGGTCCATGTGATCGGCAAGCTTAAGACGGTCGTGCAAATGGTCGCCATCCCGTTCTTGCTGTTTGATGGTGTGGCGTTTGGCGTGCTCGATACTCATTGGTGCGGCACCTGGTTGATCTGGGTGGCAGCGGTGCTGACTGTCTGGTCCATGGTCTATTACCTGCAAAAAGCACTTCCCGAAATACGCGCCCGCAGCCACTAGGTGCTTGGCGCTGGTCGCAGGCCGTTTGCGCATAGAATCCGCGGCGCGCCCGCGCGGGCTTGCCGGGTACCCCCAAGGCAAGTGCGTCCGGGGTGCGGCAATAAAATCGCCGCCGCAGTCAGTAGGCTTGGTGCAGCAACAAGGCGCACAGCCCGCTGGCATCAGATTGGTAGTTCAGGTGGGGTGATTAGCTCAGTTGGTAGAGCGGCGCCTTTACACGGCGTAGGTCGGCGGTTCGAGCCCGTCATCACCCACCACCCAAACCGGCACAAGGCGAACCGCAGGTTCGCCTTTTTTGTGAGTCCCTGGAGATAGCGCATGTTTGAATTCGTCCGCAAGCACAACAAGATCATGATGTTTGTCATGTTCTTGCTGATCGTTCCCGCTTTTGTGCTGGTGGGTGTGGACGGATACAGCCGAAGCAATGAGTCCGGAGCCACAGTAGCCAAGATCGCTAGTTACAGCATCACCCAATCCGAGTGGGATGCCGCCCACAAAAATGAGGTGGATCGCCTGCGTGCCTCGCGCCCGGAACTGGACGCCAAGATGATGGACTCGCCAGAGGCTCGCTATGTCACCTTGGAGCGTCTGGTGCGCGAGCGCGTCATGACCGAGGCGGCGGACGCTTCTTTGCTACCCATTACCGATGCGCGATTGGCCCGTGAGTTGCAGCAGATTCCAGCGATCGCCTCGATGAAAAAGCCCGATGGCAGTTTTGATAAAGAGCGCTATGAACAAATTGCGGCCAGCCAGGGCTTGACCACCGCCGGTTTGGAAGCGCGTATCCGCCAGGATTTGTCGCTGCGGCAGTTGGAGTCGGGTGTGAGCAGTACCGCGTTCGCGCCCAAGGCCGTGGCCGACATGGCCTTAAATGCGTTTTTTGAGCGGCGCGAGGTGCAGGTGGCGCGCTTTAGTTCCGCCGAATTTGCAGCCAAAGTGCAAACCAGTGATGCCGACATCGAGGCCTTCTACAAGGCCAATAGCGCACTTTTCCAGGCGCCCGAGACCGCTGATGTGCAGTATTTGGTTTTCGATTTGGAGGCTGTGAAAAAGTCGATCAGCGTGCCCCAAGCCGATGTGCGTACCTATTACGAGCAAAACATTGCGCGCCTGCAGTCCAAAGAAGAGCGCCGCGCCAGCCATATTCTGATCAGTGCATCCAAAGAACTGCCTGCCGCAGAGCGTGAAAAAGCCAAAGCGCAGGCGCAAGATTTGCTGGACAAAATCAAGGCCAAACCGGACAGCTTTGCCCAGTTGGCGGCCAAATTTTCGCAAGACCCTGGCTCTGCTGCCAATGGTGGCGACCTGAATTTTTTTGCGCGCGGAGCGATGGTCAAGCCCTTTGAAGACAGTGCTTTTGCGCTAACAAAAGGCCAAACCAGTGGATTGGTGGAAAGCGATTTCGGCTACCACATCATCCGCTTGACCGACATCAAAACGCCAGTGGCGCCAAGTTTTGACAGCATGCGCGAGAAGTTGGAAGCGGAACTCAAAACCCAGCAGGCCCAGAAAAAATTTGCCGAACAGGCCGAAGTGTTTACCAATGCGGTGTATGAACAGGCAGACAGCTTACAAGCCGCCGCCGATCGCCTCAAACTCAGCATTCAAAGCGCTAATGGCCTGCCGAAAACGCCCACCCAAGGCGCAAGCGGCCCCTTTGCCAATGCCAAATTGCTGGCCGCTTTGTTCAGCGCGGATGCGATCGAGAAAAAGCACAATACCGAGGCCATAGAAACCGGCCCCAGCCAGATGGTTGCGGCGCGCATCAGCCAGCACTACCCGGCGCGCACCAAACCGCTAGACGAAGTCAAAGCTGAAGTGAAAGCGCGCCTGGTGCAATCGCGCGCCCAAGACATGGCCAAAAAAGAGGGCGAGGCCAAGCTCGCCGATTGGAAAAAGCAAGCGGATGAAGGCAAGCTTGGTGCCGCCAACGTGCTGGGGCGCGACCAGCCCATACCCGGCATGAGCCAGGCGCTGATGGATGCCATCCTGCGCGCAGATACTTCTGCACTGCCGGCCTGGCTGGGTGTGGACCTGGGAGCACAAGGCTATGCGGTGGCCCGCGTGAACAAGGTCTTGCCCCGCAACGCGCCGCCAGCCGCCGTGGCTGAGCAGGAGCGCGGTCAGATGGCGCGTTGGCTGGCCGGGGCTGAGTGGGACGCGTATTACGAAGTGTTGAAAAAGCGCTTTAAGGTGCAGATCAAAGTAGCGAAGCCCCAAGCCGATGCCAGTGCGGCGCTTGCGGCTGCAGAGTAAGGACCGCTTTCAAAGCCTTGCCAGAGCGAGGCCAGTTTATAATTTGAATTACGGTGGCTGTAGCTCAGTTGGTAGAGTCCAGGATTGTGATTCCTGTTGTCGTGGGTTCGAGCCCCATCAGCCACCCCATATAAATCATCGACTTAGCCCCGCTTCACAAGAGCGGGGCTTTTTGTTTACCGTTCATACCGCCGCTATACCGACGCCAGTGCAAATTTCTGTACCTTGTGTGTTGACGCTGATGACGATTCGATCAGGAGAGCCGATTTCAGTTTGACCATTGCGTGCACAATGAACGGGCTGGTCACAGCACGATCGGCACTACCCTCACCAGGTGGTCAAATCGTGGTCGGCGGAAACAGCATGATTTCAGATGTCTTTAAGTGGCACCACATGAGCCTCTAAGATTGGACCGAAAGCTGAACGTGCTTACCAGTGCGCAAAACCATGTCAACCAATGAGTCGACAGTGAACTTGGGTGTTTTCTGATTCACAACATCGGACACTCGAGGACGAGTGACACCCAGAATTTCTGCAGCCTGTGCTTGCTTGAGATTGTGTGTATCGATCCAGTTCACAATTTCAGTCATCAACGTTTGTTTGAGGGCTCGCTTTTCATCTATGGCCATGTCAGCTCCAGCCAGTAGCCTCTGAGCCTCTTCTGGCGCGAAGCCAAGGTCAGCAAAGATGTTGCCATCAGCAGGGGTGCGGTGGGTAATGATTTGTTGGGTGCTCATTTTTACTCCTAGTCAGCAACATGTCTTTGTAACGTTGGGTAGACAAATCCTTGTCCTTTTGACTGGTCTTTTGTGTTTTCTTTTTGAAGCAATGCAGCACGTAAATGGCATCTTCGAACTTGGCCACGTACATGACTCGAGACTGCCCAGCCATTACCAGCGCAAAAACCGGGTGCCCAAACCCGCGCCCAATATCGCGCTCAAGCCCATGCCGGCCGAGTACCACAGGGCGAAGAAGGTAAAGCTGTTCTCGGTACAGTGCAGCGAGTACAGCATCGCGGCCAGGGCGCCGGCACATAAACCGGACATGGCACCCGTCAGTGCAGGCCGGGTCGGCGCCATGTCGCGCAGCGTCCACATCAATGCAGCCAATACGGGTAGAGCGACGAAAGCGATGCTCAAGGCACACACTTGCCAACTCGTCCCCAAGGCCAAGGCGCTGCGCTGCGCCACCGGAGCTTGCAGCAGTTGACTCATGCCTTGCCCGCCCATGGCCAGCAGTGCCAAACCAATGGCCCAAGGCGCGTTGCCCATCTGCCGACCTGGATGCGCGAGGCTATAAATCAATGCTGCACTGAAAACGAGTAGCGCAAACAGCCACACCATCTTCAAGCCAAAGACCGAGGTGCTTGCGAATTCACTCAGCTTTGGATTCAGACCCATGTAAAGCACCATCACGCCACACACGGCCAGGGCCAGCGCCAAACGCCCACCGACTTGCCCGGGGGCGGGGCGCCGCGCCGGGCCGGCATCGTGCGCTAACAAAGCAATCAATTCATCGGTGTTCATGGTTTCTCTCTCCATTGGGTGGCCAAGGCCTTTAAGCCGCGGTGCACATTCACTTTTACGGCCGCTTCGCTTTGTCCGGTCAAGGTCGCGGTCTCGGTGATCGACAGGCCTTGCAGCTTGGTGTGTTCAATCGCCAGGCGCTGTTTGTCGGGCAACAGCGTCAGCATATGGCTCAGGTCCCGGCGCGAGTCTGCAACTTCGGTCTCGCTGCTGGCGGCCAAGACTTCTGACCAGTCGTCGATGTCATCGTGCAAAGCCTCACGCCGGCCATGCGCGCGCAAATGGTCAATCCATTTGTAGCGCGCAATCGCGTACATCCACGCCGTGAAAGGTTGCTCACTTTGGTAGGTGTGGCGTTTTTGATGAATGGCCAACAGAGTTTCTTGCACAAGGTCCTCCACATCACTCGGTTACGACTGCATACGTCGATTCAGATAGCGCCGCAGGTAGCCACTGATCACCTTCAAAGCGCGCGCATAACAGGCGGCGTCACCCTCTAGGGCTTGCAGCCATAGCGCATGCAATTCGAGTTCAATGGTTTGCAGGCTTTCGCTCATCAAGTCAGTTCGCTGGTGGGTTTGAAAAAGTTACAGATATATAAATAAAAAATAAATTCAATTTATCGTAACTTTTCGGTGTTGTGCAGCGGATTACACCATGACAGCGCTTGACAAGTGCCAAGACGGCATCAGTCAAAGGGGTCATTTTCAACCTTCATTTCTTCAGGAGATTTTTCATGAACAAGCAACAACTTCTCGCCATCGCTTTGGGCTCTGCTTTTGCCGCCGTGGCCATTCTGCCCGCCCATGCTGCGGGCAATCCTTTCGCGGCCAAAACCTTGGACGCAGGCTACCAAGTCGCCCAAGCCGACATGAAAGCCGACATGAAAGCGGACATGAAAGGCGAGACCAAAGCCAAAGACGCTAGCTGTGGGGCCGATAAAGACATGACCAAATCCATGGATAAAAAGAAAGACGGAAGCTGTGGCGCTGACACAAAAGTCGATATGAAGATGGATAGCAAAGCCAAAGACGGCAAGTGCGGTGAAGCCAAGTGCGGTGCGGAAAAAAAGAAATAAGCCTTGCCTCCAGCAGATTGATTTTCAAAGCTGAGCTTTTCGCATGGGCACCATTGCGCTTCACTCTGCAGGCTTGGGTTTGCGCCGCGAGCTGATCCCGGCGCTGCAGCAAGAGGTGCCCTCAGCCGTCCAGTTTTTCGAGGTCGCCCCCGAAAACTGGGCGGGCATGGGGGGCCGCGCTGGCCGCGCTTTGCGGGCCTTTACCGAGCGCTTCCCTTTTGTTTGCCACGGCTTGTCGCTGTCTCTGGGTGGCCCTGGGCCGCTGGACGAAATCTTGTTACGCCGTACCAAGGGCTTTATGCGCGAACACGGCATCAGTCTGTTTACCGAACACTTGTCTTGGTGCGCGGACGACAGCCATCTGTACGAACTGTTGCCGATTCCTCTGACCGAAGAGGCGGTGCGCTACACCGCCGAGCGCATTGCAAGGGCGCAAGATATTTTGGGCATGCGCATCGGCGTGGAAAACGCCTCCACCTACATCGCGCCACCCGGCGCCGAAATGACCGAACCCGAATTTGTGCGCGCCGTGATCGAGCAGGCCGATTGCCTGCTGCACTTGGATGTGAACAATATCTATGTCAATAGCCAAAACTTTGGCTTTGACCCCCATGCTTATTTAGAGCAACTGCCACTGGAACGCACCTGCTATGTGCATGTGGCCGGTCACTATGTGGAAGACGATGGCCTGCTGATCGACACCCACGGCAGTGAGGTGATCGACCCGGTGTGGCAACTGCTGCAAGCCGCTTACCAGCGTATCGGCCATTCGGTTCCCACCTGCTTGGAGCGCGACTTCAACATCCCCGACTTGCCTACCTTGGCGCAAGAGGTGACCCACATTGCACGCTTGCAAAAAGCCGCCTGGCGTCGCGTTTCAGAGCAGCCTTTATTGCCCGAAGTGCACCCAGCTTTGTTTCATGTAGCCTCACCTTGGCAGGTGGCCTGATGCTGGCCTTTCAATACTTTCAGCACGCGCTGGCGCAGCATCTGCGCGACCCACACCATACCCGACGTCCTGCAGGGGTACCACAACGCCGCATGGCGGTTTACAACGAGCTGGTGTTCACCAATAGCTGCGGTTTTGTGGACAGCTGTTTTCCGGTCTGCCGCCAGTTGCTGGGCGAGGCGCGCTGGCGCAGGCTATGCCGCACCTTTGTCCGCGACTGGCCACTGCACACTCCCTGGTTTCGCGAGATCCCGCGTGAGTTTGTGCGCTACCTGAGCGAACACACCATTGCACAAGCCCTGCCGCGCTGGTTGGCAGAGCTGGCCCATTACGAATGGGCCGAGCTGGCGGTGGACGTGATGGAGCCCGCGGTCCCTGAACACGACCCCCAAGGCGACATGATGCAAGCGCGCGTGCTGCTCAACCCCGCTCGGGTGGATGTGGCCAGTCAATGGCCGGTGCACCGCATCGGCCCGACCTGGCGGCCGCGAAAAACAGAACCTACTTTTCTGGTGGTGTTTCGCGATGCAGAGCTCGCAGTGCAATTTACCGAAATCAACGCGGTGACGGCGCATGTACTGGCGCTCTTGGACAGCGGCCTGAGCGGCCAGCAGGCCTTTGCGCAACTGGCGCGTGAAATGGCGCATCCCGACCCAGTGGCCTTACAAGGCTTTGGCCAAGAACTTCTCATCGGCTTGCGTGCGCAAGGCGTCATTTTGGGCACCCTGACATGAACTCTGTACATATCTTTTTCCGCCATGGTCTGAACGCACTGGACACGGCAGGCCTGTGGCTTGGCATGCTTAGCCTGCGCCTGCTGCTGTCTTGGGAGTTTGGCGAGGCCGGTTTTGAAAAACTGCAGGGCAGTAACTGGTTTGCCGACATTCAAGACCAGTTTCCCTGGCCCTTCAAGCTGATTTCCGCCGATCTGAACTGGGCCATGGCCACGGGTTTTGAAATCGTGGGCGCCGTCGCCTTGGTCATCGGTCTGGGTACACGCTTCTTTTCGGCCTCGTTGATCGTGCTGACCGTTGTCGCCATATTCAGTGTGCATTGGCCGCAGGCCTGGGTCACTTACAGCGAACTGCTGCAGGGCTATGCCTTGACCGACAAAGGCCACGGCAACTTCAAGCTGCCCTTGATCTATATCGCCATGCTCCTGCCGCTGGTGTTCATGGGGCCAGGGCGCTTGTCGCTGGATGCGGCGCTGCGAGAGCGCCTGCGAGTGAAAACTTGAAAGTGGAAGCTCACTTTCGGTGAAGAGGGAGGGCCTAAAGCCCGAAAGAGAAGCAAGGCCTCTCATTGCCTTGATATCAAAAGGAGATCAATATGAAATTCAATCAATGGGCTGTTTCCATCGGTGTGGCAGTTGCGCTAACAGCCTGTGGCGGGAGCAGCGACGGGCCATCGCTCAATGTGCAGTTAACCGGGTTGGAAAATCTCGGTGCAAGCTCCGTTTATGAGGGTTGGCTGATTGTCAATGGTGCGCCTAAAAGTGCGGGACGATTCACAGTCAACGACCAAGGCGTGATGAGCCACAACAGTTTTGCGGTTGCCAGTGCGGATATCGCATCGGCGACGGCCTATGTTCTGACCATCGAGCCGCAAAATGACACCGATCCCGCACCCACCAAGACGCATTTGCTGGCAGGTGATTTTGATGCGGCTCGCACGCTAGCGACTTTGAGTGTGGGGCATGCCGCAGCTTTAGGGACTGACTTTACGAGAGCCGCAGGCAAATTCTTTTTGGCCACCCCCACCAATCCGGGCACCGATGACCAAGGCATCTGGTGGATCGATCCCAGTTCGGGAAGCATGCAAGCGGGTTTAAGCTTGCCCACTTTACCTGCGGGTTGGGTGTATGAGGGCTGGGTGGTGGTGGACGGCAAACCCACCACGACAGGCAGGTTTACCAGTGTGACGGAGGCAGACAGTGATGGTGCGGGACCCACCAAAGGTACTGGCCCAGCGCCGCCTTTTCCGGGGCAAGACTTCATCAATCCTGCCAAAAAGCTGCCCGGTGGGATGGCTGTGATTTCGATTGAGCCAGAGCCTGACAACAGCGCCGCGCCATTTTTGCTGAAACCCTTGTTGACCAATCCGATCAGCAATGCCACAGGCCCGAGCAATTTGCAGACCATGGTCAATCAGGCCAGCAAGGTCAACCCCAAAGGAACAGTGACGATTGTTCGATGATTGTGCGGCCGATTTAAACCATGCATTCGGGAGGTGATTTTCGGATCACCTCCTGCTTTGCGCAATCCGCACCCTCAAGACGCAGCCTTTGTAACTTATGACGGCGTCCAAACGAATTCATCAAAGCCGGACCTTGAGGGCATGCTTGCCCTTGAGCCACAGCCCCCGTGACATTACTCAATAGGAAACGACCATGAAAAAAACCCTGACCTTGCTGGCCCTGTCTTTGACCGCCTGGCTGGCCCCAGCCCATGCGCTGGAAATAATGCCTTACACCTCCCAAGCTCTGATGGGCAAGCAACAAGCGGGCGAAGTGGTGGGTTTGCATTTCCATGCGGCATGGTGCCCGACTTGCCGAGCACAGGAAAAAGTGTTTAACAGTTTCAAAGGGGACGCCTCGGTGCCGGGCACCTTGCTGGTGGTGGACTACGACCAAGAGCGCGAACTCAAGCGTGAACTCGGCGTGCGCTCGCAATCGACCCTGATTGTCTACAAGGGCAAAGAGCAAAAACACCGATCGGGCGGTGTGACCGATGCGCAGGCTTTGCGTGCCGCATGGCTGACCGCTCCCTAATCCAAACCACAGCAAGAGGCGTATCACATGGATCTGGCCATCAGTCACCTTGGTTTGAGCTTGCTCGCCGGCAGTTTGACCACCCTCTCACCTTGTGTGTTCCCCATCTTGCCAATGGTCTTGGGCGGGGCCGCGCAGGGTAATCGCCTGGCACCCTTGGCCATGGGGCTGGGCATGGCCTTGTCTTTTGCCGGCATTGGCGTGCTGATCGGCTCCTTGGGGCCCGTCATTGGTCTGGATGCAGACCATGTGCGCTTGTTTGGTGCAGCATTGTTGATGGCCCTGGGCTTGACGATGTGGGTGCCGACACTGAATGAACGTTTTGCCCAATGGATGATGCCACTGGCCAGTGGCGCTAACAATGTGTCTTCGCGCATGCAGGGCGACACCCTGGGCGGGGCCTTGATGTTGGGTGCCGTGTTGGGTTTGGTCTGGAGTCCCTGCTCCGGCCCCTTGCTGGCTTCGGCCTTGACCCTGGTGGCCAGTGAAGGCGGGGCCGTGCGTGGGGGTATTGTGTTGGGGCTGTTTGGTGTGGGTGCGGCCACGCCTTTGGTGGCGGTGGCTTACGCATCGCGCAGGGGCTTCCAGTCAGTGCGTGACAAAGTGTTGATGCACGGCGATCGGGTCAAAAAAGTATTCGGCGGATTGATTTTTCTGGCGGGCATCGCGATTGCCACCGGTGCCGACAAATGGCTTGAAGCGCAAGTGGTGGATCGCCTGCCTGACGCGTGGTTACGCTGGACTACCTTGTTTTGAAAGCGCGCTATGTTGAGACTTCATCGCCTGACTTTCGACCAATTGCGTGGCAATTTAAGCAAGGGCACCCTGAGTTCTAGCGAAGTGCCGCTGTTAGGGACAAGGCAGCCAGCACCGACAGACTAGTACTGGTAACCCAAACGCAAGCCCAGTGCATCGCCACTGCTGGATCGGCGCAGGCCCTCATAGCCGTTGGTTTGCGTGGCTTGGGTCCATTGAAGGGTGCTGTACAAGCCTTTGCCCCACTGACGTCGCCAAGACATCATCACGACCGAGGTGTTCGCGTAGAAGTAGTCATCGGCTTTGAAATTCGCGAACGCGACATCATCAACGGCGGCATTGATTTTGAATCTGGACCACCCCACTGAAAAAATATCAGTCGGCTTCCATTCATAAATCAGTTCTAGGGTTTCCGATTTATTCTGATCCGTGACGACCTGCACGCCGTCATAAAAGTCACGCGATGCAAATAGCGATAGGCTGTACCGCGCACGCACAGAAGGGCGCAAGTAGGTGTCAATACCCAGGTAGTAATTGTCTAGCAAATTACGCCTGTCTCTGTCTTCGCGGATCAATTTGGGGCTGTAAAAGCCCGCTTGGTCCGAACGCATCATGCCAAGTCGTACTTGCGTTCCGGTCTTCAGGTGCAAAAAATTGAGCGCCGCGCTGATCTTCTGGTTGGAGTCATAGTTGAAATCAGGCCTGAGCGCGGTCCCATTGAAACCGAATTCTTCAGTTGCATACGCCAATAGGATCGGGTTGTAAGCACCCAAAATCGCCTGCATTTGGTAGTCGCCTAGCGCTGTATTTGTGTACACCTGTAGCCCTGGCGCTGCATTGTTTATCGGCATAAATACTCCGCTGCGACAGAACGCATCGGGCTCCGTGATCCATGGCGAATCGACATCATAGGTTCTGCACCAATTGGTGTTAAAGCTCACCACCCCGGCGCGCAAGCCTAAATAGGGTGAAGGCGTCCATTCGATATTGGCTGCATCTAACCTGACGCCCATCAACTGGTCGGCTCGCAGTTTGAGGCTAGCTTCACTGTTTGCACTGAAGCGGACGCTACTTGTCAACCGTATCCAAGGGGAAACGGACCGGTAATCCCATTTGGTGTTGGCGTCCGGTAAGAGCAAAAAATTGTGATCGTCGAAGGCGCTACCATCCCGGAAATTTGGCTGATTTGTAGGCTTATACGGTTGCTTCGGTTCGATCGCCCATGCATCTAGCCCGCCGTCAAACGTAAAATTTATGTCAATATCTCCGGCTTGCGCCATAGACACGCTAGCCCCAAGGAGCCAAACCCCACAGCGCAGAAAAAAAACACGCGTCCAGCCGCGGCCTAGCGTCAAAAGCATGGGGCCAACTGCTCGGTGACTTGCGCCCGATTTAAATAACCTACCGCCGGATGGTGGCGCTTGATGCAGGCTTTCATTTCTTCTTCGTCTGTGATGCGGTAGAGGTTGTTCCTCGCTATGGCGCTTTTGCGTGCCAAAGCGGAGGACACACCTGCACTTAGACCCAAATCGCGCATGGCTTTGACCGTTGTGGGATCGTTCACCGGCATAAAGCAGGCGGACAAAGGTAGGCCACTGAGCCGCACACTCACACCCGAGTAAACGTCGATCAGGTCAGTCACCGAGATTTGAATTACGTATTCGGCACCGTCTTGCTGCGCAAGGGCAAACAAGTCGCCAGAATCGGGGCGGCTGCCCGCCACCTGCTCTGCCGTGGGTGTGCGCGAGCAGTGCCAAACCGTGTCAGCCCAGGCGGGCAATGCCGGCATGAGCAGTAGCAAAAGACCTACACGCGTCAGGCCACGCAAGCAAAATTGGTTCATGGTGTCCCCATTCGGTCAGCGTTGAACAAGCCCAAAGGAATGCATTGGGTGCACTTTTCAATAGGCAAGGCTGGCCGCACAAACTTGGCCTTGTTGCTTAAAAAGTCTTCTAAGGTTTTGTCTGGGTTGTGCGAAAGCCAAAGCGAAATAAAGCCGGCCACCACGGGCGCTGCAAAACTGGTCCCCACACCACTAAAACGGGCTGAGGAACGTTCTTTACCAAAAAAATCCAGCTCATAGGTGGCAACTTTCAATTTATTCACCCCCCAAGGCGTGTTAGCCGGCAGGGCGGCTCCGCCACCAGGTGCATACACAAGGGTACGTGGATCAAGCGCAGAGTACACCTCGATTTGATTCTCTGCATTTAGCGCCCCGACGGAAATTACCCCGCTGCAATTGGCCGGTTCGGGCAAAGGCTTCTGGAAGTTATTACCCGCTGCCGCGACGATTATTCTTTGGTCCTGCACCAGTCGGTCGATCAAGGCTTGTAGCTCTGGGTTGCACACGGACGAGCCGCCGCCCATGCTGAGATTGATGATTTTGGCGGGATTGGCGTTTTCGGGAACGCCTGGCACTGGGATGCCTGCGGCCCAAGAGATGGCATCGAGCAAATCTTTGCGTGACATGGCGCAAGCGCCAAAGACGCGGATCGGTACGACTTTGGCCGAGGGGTTTACGCCGAACACACCGTCGACACCATTGCCAGCCACCAAACTGGCTACTTCGGTGCCATGGGTTCGGAAGGAGTCCGCCATCAAGCGCGACCCGCACTTGGCGCCCCGCTCGTCGGGCTTGAAGTCAGGAGAGCGCTTTTTGCGTAAATTTTGCGACGCAGAGACCATGTCATACCCGGGCAGCAATTGACCCTCCAAGCTGGGGTGCCCCGCGATGACGCCGCTGTCAATGACCGCAACCACGATGCGGTACGGGCCGGGCTTTTCATCGACTGTGTTGATGGCAGCAGGCGCGGGAACTTGGCCGCCCGTCGCCCCAAGGTGCCAAGGTGACTCTTGCGCCATGGCTAGCCCGACGCAAAGCATGGCGCCGCATAAGCGCAGCGAGATGGGGAAGAGTTTGCGCATCATAAAAACAAGAGTGATACTATTCATTTAAAAATTTTAATCTATATTTTTTTCAATATCAATTGCAAAAGGCGCGTGCTCGTCCTGACGCAGTGTCAAACTTTATGTTTTGCAATTGAAGCTATTTTTCACTTATTGCGTTGCTTTAGGGGTACAAATGAACAGGTGGCAATTCCATAGGTGCTTTTTTCCCTGCCTTGGCCGGGCGATCTCCTTGATCGCCTTGACCGGGTCATTGACAGCCTGCTTGGCTCCCCAAGCTGCGGTGCTTCCAGCGACCGAGCAGTTGCCTGCGCCAGAGCAAGTACGTTGCGCCGCCAGTGGCGGCACCTGGGACGCGAGTAATGCTATTTTGACTAAGGGCTATTGCACCAAGGGGTCGCCAGGCCAATGCCTGGCCGTCGGCGGAACCTGGCAGCGCGTGTGCATGATGGGGACGCTGGCATGTGTGCAAGGCTATCCCGATGCCCAAAAAACCTGCCGTAGTGGTTCTGACTGCCAAGGCCAGCGATGCCTGCAAGTACCCGAGGCGCGCGCCAATAAGCAGCCCCAAAGCGGGCGTTGCATTGTCAATAACAACCCCTGTTACGGCGGCATCAACCTGGAAAATGGACTGCCCGTGCCCACGGCGCAGGCCGATTGATGCTGGCCGCACGCTGGATCAGTACTTGCAAGCGAACAGGAAAAATTTGTGTTTTTGACATTCAAAAAGGAGTTTCTATGCGCGCGCGCAATCATCTCGGTATCCTCGCACTTTTCCTGTCCTTGGCTTGTCCCATCGTGCAAGCCCAATCCGCCCCGCTGAACCCAGTGCGACCCGTCAGCACAGGACCGAGCGCGCACTTGAGTGCGTCGGCCACGGCGCAGGTCCAGCAAGACTGGTTGGTGATTCACTTGACGGTGCAAAAGGAAGGCGCTAGCGCATCGCTGGTGCAAACACAGCTCAAAAATGTGATGGCTTCGGCATTAAGCCAAGCACAGGTCCCAGAGCGGGTGCAAAACGAAAACCCGAGTCAGGCCCTACAGATCAGCACCGGTCAGCTGCAGGTGTCGCCGCGCTACAGCAATGAGGGCAAAATGAGCGGTTGGATCGGCGTGGCCGAGTTGATGGTGCAAGGACGCGACTTCGAGCGCATCACCGCCCTGGCCGGCCGCCTTAGCGGCCTTAGCGTGAGCCAAGTGGAATGGAAAATCAGCCCCGAACTGCTGGCGCAAACCGAGACAAAAGTGCAGGGCCAAGCGGTGGCGCAGTGGCGCGCCAAGGCCGATGCACTGACCCAACAACTGGGTTTTAGCCGCTACACCGTTGGCGAAGTGACCCTGGGTTCCCCCGGCAGCGGCCAAAGCTTCGGACCGCGTGCGATGCCCATGGCGATGATGGACGCGAGCCCTGACGCACGCGGCGCACCCATCCCGGTGCAGGCAGGTCTGGCGCAGGTCACCGTGGTGGTCTCGGGACATGTCTTGTTACAGTAAATTTTCGGAATGTTCCAACACACCCGTTGCTGTTTCGTCATCAGCGGGTAGCACAGCCAGGATCACAATGGGGAGTGACCACCCCATCCATTGATTCCTTGCATATCGACTTTGCGCCCTCGCTCTGGCTGGGGCGGGTTGGCATGTCAGCCTGTCCTGGTGCCGGTGCGGGTGGCGCCATGGCAAGCGGCCAATCGACGGGGCAACTTGCCCAGGACGTGGCGCATATGGTGAGGCAGGGTGTCAAAACTGTGGTCAGCCTTCTCGATAGCGCCGAATTGCAGCGCCTGGGCGCCACAGAGCTTTCGCTCCTTCTTGCGCAACACGGCATTGCCTGGCACCAGTTACCGGTGGTGGACTATGGCGTGCCCTCGCCAGCGGTGACCTCGCAATGGAGACGCTTGCTGCCGCAACTGACCCAGGTGCTGCAAACCAGCAACATCTTGATTCATTGCGCCCATGGCAAGGGGCGCACCGGAACGATGGCTGCCACGCTGTTCAAGTCTTGGGGCTGGAGCAGTGGGGCAGCCATGTCCTACGTTCGCCGGTACCGCCCAGGGACCATAGAGACGCATAAGCAAGAGGCCTATGTGGAGGCCTTTACTGCGGGCATGGGTACGCGCTTGGCCACCAGCTAGTGGCCAGCGTGGCGGCGCTTAGGCGATGGCTACCTGCTCCATCAGGCTGGCGTAATGGGCGAGCGCTGGCGTCACCTGATCAGGTACTTTAGCCATATCGTCGTAGCGCCGTAGGCGCACTGCTTGCGCGTAATAAGTCAGCTCCTCGAATGCGCGTACCTGCGCATCGTCGAATCGGCCGCCCTGTAATTCCAGACTGTGTTTGGAGGCCGGCGACAAGGAATCCCAGTACAGCGCATCGGTCGCACACAAATAGCGTTTAGCGTCGACGTGCAGTTTGATGGGCTCTAGCACTGCGTCTGAAAAGCACTTGCGCAAAAAGGGCAGGGCCACAAACTGGTGCAAGTCGTCTTTGGCGGGCGCTGCGTCATGGTCGGCCACCGGTGTGCGCGCAGCGCTTAGCATGTGTCCCAGATCGTGCAGCAGTGCGGCCACAACCGTTTCGGGGGTCTCATGGGCTTGTTCTGCGAGGTGGGCGCATTGCAGTGCGTGGTGCAGTTGACTCACCGCCTCTTGGCCATACCAGGTGGTGGCGCGGCTCTCCAAGAGTTGGACAATTTCAGGTATGGAAAGGGACATGAAGTTCTCCAGTGTAAACGCGTAGCGCTGGTGGCAGGGTGTCTAGCGCGCGCGCACGCCGATGATGGAAAAGCGAATACGCGCGCAGCAATAATCGATCAGCGACACGGTGGCCAGGATGAGCAAAATCACAAACGCCATTTGCTGCAGTTCTAGTGTCCGGATTTGCTCTGACAAAATCAAACCAATGCCGCCCGCCCCCACGATGCCGATGATGGAGGCGCTGCGGGTGTTGGACTCAAAGGCATACAGCACTTGGCTTAGCAAGACCGGCATCAGTTGGGGCAAGATGCCAAAGCGAACCGCCGACAAGGAGGAGCCGCCAGTGGAGAGCACGCCTTCGACTGGCTTGTCATCAGCGGCCTCTATCGCCTCAGAAAATAGCTTGCCGAAGATGCCCAGATCGGACATGAACAAGGCTAACACGCCTGCAAACGGACCCAAGCCGACCACGTTGATCCAGATCAGCGCCCAGATCAAGATGTCCACGCCGCGCAAGGTGTCAAAGCTGCGCCTTGCAATAAACTTGACTACCTGGTTGATGGTAGTGTTGCGTGCAGCGAGAAAGCCCAGCGGAAATGCGGCGATGGCGGCCATCAGCGTTCCCAGCAAAGCGATGGCCAGCGTCTCCAGCATTGCATAAGCGTAAATGCCAGCACGGTGCCAGCTGCCTGGGTCCGGTGGAATCATGCGTAATACCATGGAGCCTAACTCGCCTAGACCGCCAGCAATACGTGCGTAGGACATGTCCAGGGTATACACACCATAAACCAACAGACCAAGGGCCAAGCCAGCCAGCAGTAGCGCGGGAATATGCCCACGGTGGATGGCTTGGAAATGCACCGGGTAGCGCGCGCGCAATGCTGCCCGTGCTTTGGCATCGTCCTGTGTGGCAGCGGCACCTTGGATTGTTGGATGTAGGACACTCATGCCTCTCGCTCCTGGCCCAACAGGCGGTGGCGTACGCGCTCGGTCAACGCGTCAATCACCATCACCGTGCTGATGATCAAAACCAGCAAAGCGCTCACATCGGCGTAGTAAAACTTGCGTATCACTTCGAGCAAGGTCTGCCCGATGCCGCCGGCGCCGACAAAGCCCAGCACGGCGGCACCGCGCACATTGATCTCAAAACGCAACAAGGCGTAGCTGGCGAAGTTGGACGCCACTTGCGGCAGCACCGCAAAGCGCACTTTGTGCAGCCAATTACCCCCCGTGGCCAGTACGCCGTCCACCGGCTTCATGTCCACGTTCTCGACCACCTCGGCAAACAACTTGCCCAAAGCGCCCGTGGTGTGAATGGCCAGCGCCAATATGCCGGGCAGCGGCCCGAGACTGAAGGCCACGACAAAAATCAGCGCAAATACGATCTCGGGAACGGTACGCGAAAACTCCAGCAAGCGCCGTGTCGCAAACACCACCCAGGTGTTGTGCGTCATGTTTTTGCTGGCCAGAAAGCACAGCACCAGCGCGGCACAGGCACCCAGCAACGTGCCCACATAAGCCATCAGCAAGGTCTCGCCCATGAGAGCCAACCATTTTTTCCAACCCCAAAACCACTCTACCGGGTCGCTGATCACCCATTGCCCGTTTTCTAGGTGAGCGATGCGGTAGAAGTAGCTGGTAAAACTACCGATGTTGTCCAGAAACTTGGAGGCCGATATCTCAGCGATATGGCCTGCGAACAGGACGGAGACGCCAAGCACCAGCAAACCCAGCCAGATCTGGCGGCGCTTGGCCGCCACTGCGTGCGCGTAGGCTTGGGTTCTGGTGCTTGGCGAGTTCACGCTCGCTTACTTCTTGCGCAGTGCGTCAACAAAAGTGTTGAGTGCGACTACGGGCAGGTAAGCCTCATGGGTGACGGTCTGGAAGGGCTCGTTTTTGCCGCCGGACAATTTTTCAAAAGCAGCTTTGTCTTTCTTGGGTGCATCAAAGAAGGCTTGTTCGATTTTCTTCTTCAGGTCAGCTGGGAGGCTGTCCAGGTAAGCGATAGGCGAGTTCACGATCTGGTCCGACTTGTAAATGATACGGAAGTCTTCTTTTTTGACCATGCCCTTGTCAGCCATGCGGATCAGCTCGGAGTCGTTTTCATTGTTCCACCAGTTAGCCGCCACGTCGACCGTGCCTTGGTTGAGCGCCATCACTGCGTTGACATGGCTGCCGCTGTAAACCACTTTGCCAAAGAACTCCTCGGGCTTGATACCCATTTTGTCCATGGCGTAGCGCGGTACGTTGTTGCCGGAGGTGGAGTTGGGGTCGACCAAGGCGATGCTCTTGCCTTTGAGGTCTTCAACTTTTTGGTAAGGCGAGTTGGCCTTCACGTAGAACACCGAGTGATAGCCTTTGACGCCGCCCTTGTTCACCTCGATGGCAAAGGGCGTGGTCTTCACACCAATCATGCGGGCTCGGGCATAGGCCGCCGGGCCGTAGTAGGCAACATGGATTTGTTCAGCGCGCTGGCCTTCGATCACGGCGGCGTAGTCACCGGCAATACGCAGTTTGACCGGAATGCCGATCTCGCGCGACAGGTAAGCCACGAAGTCCGTGTAGCGCTCGGTCACCATGGCGGCGTTTTCGTCTGGGATGCTGGCAAATACCAACTCGGGGTATTTAGCTTTCCAGTCTTGGGCTTGGGCAGAGGCCACCAGGGCGCTGGAGGCGGCTAGGGCGAGGAGAACGCGGCGATTGAACATGAAAATTCCTTAAAAATAAATGAAGGGGAGGGGGAATACGAAATAAAGCGTCAGGCGTGTCGCGCGAAGGGCAGCACCACGCCAGGCGCGCCGCTTTGCGCCACCGCGCCGGTGTGTACCTCGGCGGCCTCGATGCCATAAAGGGCGTGCACCAAATCCTCGGTCAGCGCATGGGGCGCGCCATCAAAGACCACGCGTCCAGCCGACATGCCAACCAAGCGGTCACAGTAGTTGCGCGCCACGTCCAGTGAGTGAAGATTGCACAGGACGGTAATGCCCAGGTCTTTATTGATGCCGCGCAGCGCGTCCATCACTAACTGGGTGTTGCGTGGGTCCAGTGAGGCAATCGGTTCGTCGGCCAAAATGATTTTGGGTTCTTGGACCAGTGCGCGGCAAATGGCCACGCGCTGCTGCTGGCCGCCAGAGAGTTGGTCGCAGCGTTGAGCGGCAAAGTCGGCCATGCCAAAGCGATCTAGAGCTTCTAGGGCGGCGAGTTTGTCGGCATCGCTCCACAAGGTCAGCAGCGCGCGCCAAGTTGGCACACTGGTCAGTCGCCCCATCAGCACATTGGTGAGTACATCCAAACGGCCAATCAGGTTAAATTGCTGAAACACCATGGCGCAGTTACGCCGCCATTCGCGCAAAGCCGGGCCTTGCAAATCAGTGACCACTGTCCCATCGTAGCTAACGCTGCCCGAGGAGGGTTCGTTCAGGCGGTTGATCATTCTTAGCAGCGTGGACTTGCCCGCACCGGAGCGGCCGATCACCCCAACAAAGCTGCCCGCATCGACGCTCAGTGTGACGCTATCGACGGCAGTGGTACTGCCAAAGCGTTTGCTAAGTTGGTGTAGAGAAAGTTGCGCCTGCGTCATACGGGCGCAGCATAGTTTTTGGATGTGTCAGAAAAATTACGAAATTCGCGATAAGCCGTATTTAGACCACCCGCACTCCGCCGCGCCAGACCGCCCGTACCACGGGTTGTTGCCGGCCATCGCCCAGTGGCGTCATGCGCACTTGCACCAGATCGGCGCGCAGGCCTATGGCAATAGAGCCGCGGTCGTGCAAACCTATGGACTGCGCTGGGTTGCGGCTCACCATCGCCACCGCCGCAGGCAAGCTCAGGCCCGCCGTCTCGGTCAGGCGCACCGTGGCCGAAAGCAGGCTGCCGGGCACATAGTCAGAGGAGACTATGTCCACCAGGCCCAAGCGCGCAAGTTCAATGGCGGACACATTGCCCGAGTGCGAACCGCCGCGCACCACATTAGGCCCGCCCATGATGGTGGCCATAGCGCGCTCGCGCGCCGCTTGCGCAGCGGCAACAGTGGTCGGAAATTCGCACACCGTAGCGCCCTCGGCAAATGCTTGTTCCACATGCGCTACGGTGGTGTCGTCGTGGCTGGCCAGGGCAACGCCGTGTTGTTTGCAATAGTCGGTAAAGTAGCTGCGGTGGGGCTGTGCATAGCGGGCCTGGTGTTCTTTGGACAGGGCGACGCGCTCTTCAAACTTGGCCTGACTCCAGCCTTTTTTGCCGGTGAAGTAAATCCACGCGTGCTCAATATTTTCCCACTGCCTTTGACCCGGGGTGTGGTCCATCAAAGAAATCATGCGCACCATCGGGTTGCCGATGAAGGGCGCAAACAAGTCCAAGGTGTTGGGCGCTGGAAGTTCGCAGCGCACATGCAGCAAATGCTCAGCGCGCAGCACACCGCGCCCAGAAAATTCTGCCAGACATTCCAGCACCGAAGTCCATTCACTGCCGCGTACGCTATCGGGGTCGGACTCGCCTACACCCAGGGCATCGAGCACGGTGGTGATGCCCGCAGCCGCAATCTCGGCGTCGTGCGCCAGCAGGGCTGGCGCGTCGTCCCAACGCACTTTGGGGCGCGGCATCAGGTGGCGTTCAAAATTGTCGGTATGCACCTCCACCATCCCTGGCAAAAGGTAATCGCCCTCCAAGTCAATGGCGCCGGGCAGGGCGCTATGGCCTAAGTCCACCGAGGCGATGGTGCCGCTTTGGCACAGCAGGCTGCCATGCACGACTTCGTCCGCCAGTACCAGGCGGGCGTTGCTAAAAAGAGTGGGGTGTGTACTTGGGCTGTTCATGGTGCGCTGGAAATAGGTTGCATGGTCACGGTGCGGCTGGCCACGGCTTGGGCCACCAGACTGTCGTGAAATATTCCGAGAATCCCCACCCCTTGGGCGCGTGCCTCGCAGATCAGGTCGATCACGGTTTGGGTGTTCTCGGGGTCGAGCGAGGCGGTGGGTTCGTCTAGCAGCAGTAGCGGGCGAGGTTTGATAAAGCTGCGCGCGATGTTGATGCGCTGCTGCTCGCCACCCGAAAAAGTGGCCGGTGGGAGCTGCCATAGCGAAGGCGCAATGCGAAGGCGCGTAAGCCACTGCGCCGCCACTTCGCGCGCCTGCTCGGCGCTGTAGAGGCTCGCGCCACCTTCGAGCAAGGGTTCTGCCACGATATCAATCGCCGCGACACGCGGAATCACCCGCAAGAACTGGCTCACATAGCCCATGGCCTGGCTGCGCAGGTGCAGCACGGTGCGGGCGTTGGCCTGGGTGATGTCAATCGCAGGGCCTTGGGTATCGCGCACCAAAATACTCCCGGTACTTGCGCGGTAATTGCCAAAAGCGAGTTTGAGCACTGTGCTCTTACCCATGCCAGAGGGGCCACTGAGGCGCACGCATTCCCCCGGCATCAGCTGCAGGTCAAAGTCCTTGAGCACCGCCAGCACGGTGTTGCTTTGCAGGTGCAATACAAACTGCTTGCTGACTGCCTGCATGTGCAGCAGCGGCGTGGGAGAGGTGCTTGCGTTCATGGTTGCAGTACGGATGACACCAAGAGCTGGGTGTAGGGGTGCTGCGGGTCGTCCAGCACCTGGTCGGTCAGGCCGGTTTCTACTGCCATGCCGCCTTGCATGACCAGCATGCGCTGCGCCAGCAGACGCGCTACTGCCAGGTCATGGGTGACGATGATGGCCGCCAGCCCCATTTGGCGTGTGAGCATACGCAGCATGTCTAATAAGCGCGCTTGCACCGACACGTCCAGACCAGAGGTCGGTTCATCCATAAAAACCAGGCGCGGCTGGGTGATCAAATTGCGCGCAATTTGCAGGCGCTGGCGCATGCCACCGGAAAAGGTATCTGGCCGGTCGTCAATGCGACTGGGGCTAATTTCAACCCGTTCCAGCCAGTCGGTAGCCTGGGCCCGCAATTGGCCATAGTGGCGCTGCCCCAGTGCCATCAGGCGCTCGGCTACGTTGGCGCCGGCCGAGACGTTCATGCGCAGGCCGTCAGCCGCGTTTTGGTGCACAAAACCCCAGTCGGTGCGGGTTAGCATGCGCCGCTGGGCTTCCGTCATGGCGTAAATATCTTGCAGATCGCTGTCTTTGAGCGCAAATGCAACCTGGCCCGAAAGCGGTGTGTGGCGCGCGGCCACGGCATTGAGCAAGGTGCTTTTGCCCGAGCCTGACTCCCCCACGATGGCCAGCACTTCGCCCGGCCAAAGGTCAAAGGAAATGTCGCGCACGACGGTGCGTGCACCGTAAGCGCAACTCAGATGCCGCACTTGCATCAAGGGTGACAGTGCGTCTAGGTGCTTCATGCGCTTGCCACCCCATTGCCCGAATCGCTGGGCGCTGCCAAGGAGGCCGCCTGCCGTTTGCCGCAGTAGTCGCTGTCCGAACAGGCAAACATCCGTCCCCCTTGGTCGTCCATCAGCACTTCGTCCAGGAAGCTTTCACGCGATCCGCACAGTTCGCAGGCCTGGCCCCAACGCTGTACCTCAAACGGGTGGTCTTCAAAGCCAAGACTTTCTACCGGCGTGTAGGGCGGCACCGCGTAAATGCGTTTTTCCCGACCGGCGCCAAATAGCTGCAAGGCGGGGTTGAGATGCATCTTGGGGTTGTCAAACTTGGGGATCGGCGAGGGCGACATGATGTAGCGGCCATTGACCAAGACCGGGTAGTCATAGGTGGTGGCAATATGGCCATAGTGCGCCAGGTCTTCAAACAGGTTCACATGCATCAAGCCGTACTCTTGCAAGGCGTGCAGCTTGCGGGTTTCGAACTCGCGCGGCTCCAGGTGTTGCATAGGCTCTGGCACTGGCACCTGGTAGACCAATATTTGGCCTTCGCGCAAGGGAGTCTCCGGAATGCGGTGGCGGGTCTGGATAATGCTGGCGGCCAGGGTGTCTGTGCTCACTTGCACGCCGGTGGTGCGCTGAAAAAACCGCCGGATGTTGACCGCATTGACCGTATCGTCCGAGCCCTGGTCTATCACTTTGAGCACATCCTGGGGCCCGATCACCGAGGCCGTCACCTGGATACCACCGGTGCCCCAACCGTAGGGCAATGGCATTTCGCGCGAGCCAAAGGGCACTTGGTAGCCCGGAATAGCCACCGCTTTGAGAATGGCGCGGCGGATCATGCGCTTGGTGCGCTCGTCCAGGTAGGCAAAATTGATGTGCGGGTCGCGCATCACGCCCACGGGCTGGGCCTGGACTTCAGTCGGCTGCATCGCTAGGTTCCTGGTTGGCAAAGGCCTGGCGCATCTTGCGCACCAGATCGAGCTCGGACTGGAAGTCCACGTAGTGCGGCAGCTTTAAGTGCTGTACAAAGCCCGAGCTCTCCAGGCTGTCACTGTGCGACAAGACAAACTCTTGCATCTGCGCCGGCGATGTCACCGCCTCGCCCAAATCTTCTGCCCGTAATGCGCGGTCTACCAAGCTCATGGCCATGGCCTTGCGTTCGCTGTGGCCAAAGGCCAGGCCGTAGCCGCGCGTGAACTGTGGCGGCTGCGTTTGGCTGCCTTGAAACTGGTTGATCATCTGGCACTCGGTCAGTGGCAGGTCGCCGATGGAAATGCTAAAGCCCAGTTCCTCGGGGGTAATGCACAGCTCTACCGTGCCAAAGCGGATCTCGCCCACAAAGGGGTGGGTTTCTGAGTAGCCGCGCTGGGTGGAGTAGGCCATCGCCAGCAAAAAGCCTTCGTCGGCGCGCGCCAAATTTTGCAAGCGTGCCGAGCGGTCTGCCGGAAAGCGCAATGGCTGGCGCGTCAGGTCAAACGGATCGGGGTCGCCGGCCGGTGGTTCCTGGGTTTCCAGCAGACTTTCGTGGTGCAGCAAGTCCACCACGCGTGGCATAGCTTCGGTGCTGGGGGTTTCGAGCCGCGCCGAGGCCAGGGTGTTGCCGCTTGCCAATAGGCTGAAATCGAGCAGGCGCTGGGTGTAATCGTAGGTCGGGCCAAGCACCTGGCCGCCAGGCAGGTCTTTGAAAGCAGCGGATATGCGCCGCGCAATCTGCATTTTTCCGGTATCTACGGGCTCGGTGTAACCCAGGCGCGGCAAGGTGGCGCGGTAGGCGCGCAGCAAAAATATGGCTTCGACCAAATCACCCGCGCTTTGCTTGATGGCCAGCGCAGCCAGTTGCGGGTCGTAGACCGAGCCCTCGGTCATCACCCGATCCACACCCAGTCTCAATTGCTGGCAAATTTGCGCAACGCTCAGTTCCGCAACGGCTGGGTCGCCCCGGCGTTCCTGGGCCAGCAAGTCATAGCTGGCCAAAATAGCAGATTCGCCCCCTTTGACTGCAACATACATGGCGTTTATGTCTCCAATAAGGTGGTGCGTGGCAGGCCCACCAAGGACAGGCCATGGGTGAACAAGAAGTCCACGCCGCAAGGAAAGTGCGCTTGCTCGGCCTGCCGCTGGGAACAAAAATCCTGGGCGAGACCGCCTATGTGCAATTGCGTCCTGCCCGCAATGCCCGGCCCGCGCAGGCTCCAGCCAGAACCTTGGGTTTGCAAACTGTCTACTTGTACGACACAGGTGGCGGACAGGTCGGGGTATTCGGCGCTGCCTTGGGCGAAGCTGGCTAAGGGCGGTAATTCGGCGGCTTGTGCCACCCACGCAAAGTCGGCCTGCGCCGGGTCTTGCACAATCGAGCAGCCAGTGTGAAAGCGCAGCCAGGCCGCGGCGTCACTGTGGGTAAAACCGTCGGAGAGCCAGAGTTTGCAGTCTTGGTCGAGCAGGGCCAACAGCAAGGCCGCTGCCGCTGGGTGCGCACCGCAGGGCGCTTGCATCCCCTTTAGCGGCCCCGACGCATCCATCACCGCAATGCGCCCAGGCAAGGAGAGCGCGTCCAGCGCATGGCGAAACACGCTTTGGCTGCACAGCGCGGGATCGGCAAAGCCGCGTCCTAGGTCATTGAGTTGCGCTTGCATCAGAAGGTACTTTCTTGGCCCTGGCCATCGCCGGCTTCGCGCGCCACGGTAAAAAACTCTACCCGCGTGGCCTGGGCTTGGGCGTTTTTTTGCTGGGCTTGGGCGCTTAGCATTTGGTGCAAGGGTTGCACCAGCAGACGGTCCCACTGCGCATGCAGTAAGGGATCTTGCAACAGGGCGTCGCCCAGCGCGGCCAATTGTGCGTGCCGGTGCGAGCTACCCATCACATAGGCGACGCCCACTTGCTGGCAGCCAGTGCGGACCGGATCGGGCTTGAGCACGCAGCGGGTCACGCTGACTTCCCCCAGGTTAAAGCGCTGCCCGCTACCGCCGGCGCGCCCTTGAACCATCATCAGGCCAGTCTCCGTGGGCCGCAGCCATTGCAGCTCGCCTTCGCATTGGGGGGCTAAATGGGTTTCTAGCCAAGGCAGCGGGGCACGTGCCAACAATGCCATCCAGATCGATCGGGCCGCCGAGCCCGAGGGCTGAGCATCGGTGGCGGGGGCGTAATGGGTGTGCAACATGGATGGGTTAGCCTTCGAGGCCGAGACTTTAAGACTTTCTTGTTTCTTTTTTGTGACTCTACGCGCCGCCACTTAGCATGAATGATATTGCCGCCTACCGCCATGCCGCCTATTTTTCCCCGGCACCCGACAGTGCTGCTTGGCTTTTGGGCGCCCAATGGCTGGGCCGTTGCCCCCGCAGCGGAAAAAATTTAGCCCAGCCCGTGCCTGATTATTGGAAACCCTCATTTTTTGCGCAGATTACGCGCGAACCCAGGCGCTACGGCTGGCACGCCACCTTAAAAGCGCCTTTTGTGCTGGAGAGCGGCTACGCCCAGGCGGACTTGCAAGCGCGTTTTGTGGCCTTAGCTACAAGTTTCAATCAGGCATTCACGCTGCAGATGGAAGTGGCCCAGGTGGGCAATTTCCTGGCCTTGGTGCTCAGGCAGCCTTGCCAGCCTTTGCAAGATGTGGCGCGGGCATGCGTGGAGCAGCTCCACGCTTGCGCTGCGGCTTTGCTGCCTAGCGAGGTGGCGCGCAGAAGCCGTGGTGGTTTGAGCCCACGCCAGCAAGCGATGTTGGCGCAATGGGGCTACCCCTACGTATTGGAAGACTTTGTTTTTCACATGACGCTGACCGGCCCTTTGGACAGCCTATCGGCCGTACAAACGGAGCAATTGGCTGGGCATGCGAGAAACTGGTTTGCGCCCTTGTTGGCGCAAGGCCTGTGTGTGGATGCCGTGTCTTGGTTCTGCGAAGCGCACGCGGGCGGGGATTTTCACTTTGTAGAGCGCTTTGGGTTTGCGTCATGACGGTTGGCGTCATCTATGTCATGGGCCCCTCTGGCGTGGGCAAAGATAGCTTGCTTAATTGGCTGCGCGCCCATGTTCGGGCTATGCCCAGCCCGCCTGCGCTGCGTTTTGCCCGACGCACTATTACGCGGGCTGCAGGTATCTCCAATGAAGACCACGAGCCCATTGAGGTCGATGCATTCTTGCAACTGGCTCAGGCCGGGGCTTTTGCGCTGCATTGGGAAGCCCATGGCCTGCACTATGGTTTGCGCCACGCAGAGATGCAGGGCGCTGGCTGGCTGATGGTCAATGGTTCACGCGCTTATGCCCCGCAGGCGCGTACACGCTTGCCGGGACTTACGGTGCTGCATGTGAGCGCACCCGATGCACTGGTGGGCCAGCGCCTGGCCGCGCGCCAGCGCGAAACGCCAGATCAGGTACAAGCCCGCTTGCACAGGGCAAAGGCGCAAAGCGTCGACATGGAACCGGGCGATTTACACATTGTGAATGCCGGCAGCTTGCAGGACACCGCATTGGCGCTGTGCCAGCTGTTGCAAGCCAGAACCGGCTTGGCTTTGCTCGCGGCAGATGCATCACCATCGGCTGGCTGAAATCGGGCCGGACGCATCCATCGCCCCGCCAAGCCGACCTTAAATCACGGTAACCGCAATGGCAGACTGGACAAACACTTCCAGCCCCAAGGCCTGGTTGAAATACGCGTTGTAGTTCTGCCCGTCCAAGGTCAGCTGGCCATGGGCCAACCAGCTTTGGTCGTTTGAACTGCCCCATTGCTTGCTCAGTGTGAGTTTGTCCGCACTGTCACCATCAATGCGCATTTGTAGGTGGTCTTTAAAGGTGTCGGCAAAGGAAAAACTGTTTTCGACCCCCAACGCCAACACGTCTGCGATGGACACCTTGAGTGTTTGCGCTCCATTGTCTCGCATATCCAGGTGGTTGATTGCACCCTGCCCGTCGCGTGCAGGCGTGAGGGTATAAAGCGACGACAGATCCAGAGTCTGTTCGCTCGCCAAAGCATATTTACCGACAGACCCCACCAATTTCCCGGGCTCAAAGGCGCCGGAATCAATGGACGACGTGGTCAATAAAGAAATACTTCCCGTCAAATGTCTAAAGTCCCAAGCCTGTGCATTGGTTTTAAGCCATTCGTTACCCGCCTTGTCTACGAAACGGATGCTGAACTCACCAGATTCAAAGTGGTTTTGACCGTTCAGGTTCAAACTGCCCGTGGTCTGGGTAATTCCGTTGAAGGAATAAACCCCTTGTTCGTCGGCGTTAAAACTCATTCGGAGGTAGTCGAATGTGCCGGCCTGCGAGCTCTCAGCCGGATTATCAACCCTTGGCGTGCGCAAATCGATGGTGAATGCCTGGCTGCTGGCGCCCATCTGGTTTCCGGCCGTATCCACAATGTAGGACTTGAGTACATAGCTAGTGGCGACCCCCTGGGTTCCCAATGGGACCGAGCTGCTGTCAAAGGCCCAGTCGCCGGCGCCAGAGGGTGTCAGGTATTGATACGTTACGATTTTGCCCCTGCTGTCCAGGACCTCGGTTAGCACACGGCCGGTGCTAGCGTCAAAGGCACCCGTTCCCGCGCTGCGCGTGACGGCGCCTGTAAATGTCAGCAGTCGGTCGTTGCTAAGAAAGTCCGCTGCGCTAGTGCCCGTATCGGTCTGTAACAGGCCAATGTTCGGAACAAAAGCGGTGTTGGGATCGACTTGCCCATCCCATTTTTTTTGTGGCTGCGTATCGACGGTGACTTGACGCGTCGATGGCGCAGCAGTCAAACTATTGCCGGCTGTATCTGTCAATTGCGCTTTCAGGGTGTATTGCCCGTCAGCCAGCGGCAGCGCAGCACCTGACCAGGCCCAAGTCCAAATACCTGCGGTTTGAACCGGTTTAATGTATTGACTGGCCACTACGAGCGCCTGTGCATCAAGCAGTTGTACTTGTAGCCAGTCATCGGGATTGAAGGCGGCACTGCTTGTATTGAGTGTGCCAGCCCAAGTCAGGGTGTTATCACCCGTCAGGAAGTCCGCAGCGTCAAACCCCGTGTCCTGGCTGATCGTATCGATAGGCAGGCCCACGTTCTGGCTGGAACTGCTTGTGCTGGTGTCCAGAGTGAACGGGGTTCCGTCTGCGCTCGCGCTATTGCCTGCAGCGTCCGTTACGGTCACTTTGTAGTTCTGCACATTACCAACCAGTGCCTCGGTGATGGGGATCAGGAATTGGCCTTGCGGGTCGGCCCTGCCTTCATAGACCTTGCCGCCAATGGCAATTTTGACGATCGCATTGGCTTCGGTTGTGCCCGAAATGCGAGGTTTGTCATTGCTGGTGATATGGTCTGAATTACTCTGTCCAGTGTCATCGGCGCCGTAGAGTTGTGACTGCTTGATCGTAGGCAGCCTGACTTCGGAGGCGGTTTTACCGCCGCCGGCGGCCAGTGCACCAACTAACAACACAGGCGCTGCCAATAAGGGGTTGAGGCCAGCAGCAGCCACTAAGCCACCAAGGGCGGCAGGCTCTATAAATTCTTCTACGAGGATCTGCCCTGAACCCAAGGCCATGCCAGTGGTGGGGGTGCCATCGCCCATCTGCCCTAGGCTGCGTGACCATTCACCGGATTCGGGAATGTAGGCGTGATAAACCCCGAATTGTAGTTCGCCAATTAAATCACTTTGCGATGCGCCGCTTGGGTTGTAGAAGTCAGTGATGATGAGATCGGCCTGCTCTCGGCCATCGAAGCCGATCCGCAGGTCCCGACCCTTTCGAATGACGCGAATAGTGTCCGGCGCCAGGCCGGTACTGCTGTCTACGAGTTGAAAGCGCGTACCGGGCAGGCCATTGACCGTCGTAGCGCCCAAGGATGTCGATGTATTGATCTCGACGAGGGTGGCAGCACCTTGGTCAGGGAGTATTTTGACTTTGTATGACTTTTTCATGGTGGGGGGTGTGCGAGTTGGTCAATTTCTGGCGCCGTACACTATGATTTCAACGCGCCGATTAGGTGCGTGACACAATTTACTGGCGGGTGTCAGATTCTTCGGACAATTGGTTTTGAGCAGGGAATCCTCACCTTGCCCTTCCACTTGAAAGCCCTTGAGCGCTTTGACTCCGCGGTCTCGCAGTTGGCGGGCCACTACCTCCGCTCGGGCTAATGACAAAGTACGGTTGGATTTGGGTTTTCCTATGGAGTCACTGTGGCCCACCACCCGGATCCGTTCCACCTGCTGGAAGTCGCTGATGAGTTGCTGGGCCATCACTTCGATGCTGTTGTAGCCCGAAGTTTTCAATTCGGTTTTGCCAAATTCAAAGAGCGCGTCACTCTGGAGTGCATAGGCGCGCGGCGCAGCGCTCTTGCGCATCGCTGCCGGGGTGAGGCTCACCGGGTCCGCAGGAACTAGCAGCTTTGCGGTCAGCCCGGGTGTCACCGGTGCGGACAGCACTGGCGCTGCGGTTTGAACGGGGGCACACCATTGGGCCGCAGGCGCGCGTGAAAGCACATGGGTTTGTTGGGCGGTGCGCGCGAGTTCTTGTTGCGCCGGGTCCGCTGCGACTTCAACGAGTTTCATGTCGGCAGGGTTGGCCTCGTTGACGCGCAAATAAAGCGTCTGACCTGCTTGCAGTGCCCAAGATTGTCCAGGCGATTCTTTGGCCTGGTGCATTTTTTTCGCATCGTCGTAGCCGGTTTGAATGGCGATAGCACCCGGTGCAGCGCAAAACTCGGAATAGCCCCCACCGAGCAATGCGGTGTGAAGACGGCTGTCAAGGTAAATATTGACCGGGTTCGTGTAGGCGCTTGCCGATTGGCGGTAAACAAAAATTCGGGCTTGCCGCTCCGGGGCAGCCATTGCCGTTTGGAACTTATTGCCGAATTTGGAGATAGGTACAGGCCCAGCGTTGCTTGCTGGCAACGCTGGCGCTGCGCTGGTCTGGGCCTGTAAGCCAGCCCCAGTTCCCAAGGTGCCAGTTACAAAAACAGTCCAAAAGACCGCACGCCGCAATGTCCAAAAAAGGGATGTATTCAGGCTAAGTGCTTGCAAGTAAATTTTTTGGATCATTGCTGGTTATAAATTTAAATAATACATATTATTACCATAATTGTATATATAAATGTATGTCGTATCTGTGGCAATGCCAGCCTAGCGCGAGGTCGCCGACAATGCGACCTTCATCAACCTCCCGTAATCAAGGCTTGTGATGCGGCAAACAATTCCCCGATGGCGTGCGCTAGTGTTGCTTCTAGGCGTATGCGTGTGCTTGGCGCCCGGTACTTGGGCCGCTGACAAGGCCCGTCCCAACATCGTCATTCTGGTCGCCGATGATTGGGGCTTTAGCGATGTCGGTGCGTTTGGCGGGGAAATCGCCACGCCGCATCTAGATAGCCTGGCCGCAAAGGGTAGCCGTTTTTCTAACTTTCACGTGGCCGCTACCTGTTCGCCGACCCGCTCCATGTTGCTGACCGGGGTGGACCACCACCGCAACGGCGTGGGCAATATGCCCGAGACCACTCCGCCCGAGCAGGAAGGCAAGCCGGGCTATGCCGGCGTGCTGGCACCCGATACCGTCACCCTGGCCACCATGCTGCGTGATGTGGGTTACCACACCTATATCGCGGGCAAGTGGCATGTTGGCAAAGCGCCCGCAAACCTTCCCGGCCGGCGTGGTTTCGAGCGCTCCTTTATCCAGGCTGATAGCGGCACCGACAACTGGGAAAACCGGCCTTATATGATGCTCTACGACAAAACTTATTGGTTTGAGCAAGACCGCGCGGCGCAATTGCCTAAGGACTTTTATTCCTCACGCTTTTTTGTCGATAAGACCATCGGTTATATCCGCGAGCAGGCTGCCGATGGCAAGCCATTTATGGCCTACATCGGCTTTCAGGCCAACCATATTCCGATCCAGGCTCCAGCGGAGTTTGTTGCCAAATACCGTGGCCGTTACGACCAGGGTTGGACCGCTTTGCGCCAGGCCCGCCGCGATGGTGCGGTACGGGCAGGCGTGATGCCCGCGGGCATGCCGATGAGCACCCTGCCCAGCACCGTGGCCTGGGACAGCCTGACGCCGGATAAGCAGCGCCAGCAGGCGCGCCGTATGGAGGTCTACGCCGGTATGGCCGAGGCCATGGATGCCGAAGTGGGCCGCCTCGTACAGCACCTTAAATCGAGCGGCCAGTATGACAACACCGTATTCGTGTTTTTGTCCGACAACGGGTCTGACCCAGCCGATCCTTTCAATATACCCAGCGCCAATGCTTGGGTACGGATGAACTACCAGGTGGACGCAGACCCGCTGGGCGGCAAGGGCACGTTTTCGGCCAACGGACCGAGTTGGGCCAGCGCCGCGGTAGGGCCATTACAAGGCTATAAATACTTTGCCAGCGAGGGTGGATTGCGGGTGCCGCTGATCGTCTCGGGCTTGCCAGGCGTGACCTCTGGGCGGGTGGTTTCAGCGCTGACGCATGTCAACGATATTGTGCCCACCTTGCTCGAGGCCGCTGGTATTGCAGCGCACCAGGGGCAGTATGCGGGGCAGACGGTACAGACCTTGAGCGGTCGCAGCCTCTTGCCTTTGTTACAAGGCAAAGCCGATTACGCCTACCGCCCTGACGAAGCCCTGGGCTATGAGCTAGCTGGCAGCGCAGCGCTGTTTTTGGGCGACTACAAGCTGGTGAAAAACATAGCGCCGCTGGGCGATGGCCAGTGGCGCCTGTTTAACCTGCACCAGGATCCCGGCGAGACCTTGGATTTGCAGTCCGCCCAACCGGTGGTGTTTGCCTCTATGCGGGCCGCCTATGACAAATACGCGCAAGACTACGGCGTGCTGCCGGTGCCCGAGGGCTTTGACCTGCAAAAAGCCGCTATGTATTACGCGATCCACCACTATTTCCTGCCTAAATTGCGCGCGGCCTGGCCTATGTACTTGGCGCTGGCCGGTGCCGTACTGGGCTGGGCGTACTGGCGCAGGCGCCGCAAGGCTATTTCTTGATGCGATCGGCCAGCATTTTGTAGCCGTTGTCGTTGGGTGTCATCCCATCCTCTTCGGTGCGGCTAATGGGCAGCACGATGTCCTCGTATTCTTCTGCGATACGCCGGATGATTTTTTGCGTCTTGCTGATGTCCACCTGAAACTTCGGATCATTACCAGCGGGCAATACCCAGTAAACCTTGTCCGCTTCGGTCAGCTTACGCAGCACCCGCAGTTCGGTTTCGGTAAAGACATAAAAATGGTCGTAGGTGCCCAGACTGATGATGACGCGCTTGGCGACCAGCGGCGTCTTTTTCATGAACTCCTTGTTCCACTTTTGCGAACTCAGGCCTTCTTTGCTATAGGTTTTGCATTCAGGGCGCATCTCGGCCAAGGCCGCTGCAATGCCATCTCCAACAATCAAACACTCCAACATAGCTTTTCCTTATAGGTGGCGCAATTGCGGCCTGGGCTTCCATCCAGCGGACGCTTGGCGGCAAGCTTGGTTTCACTCACCAAAAAACCCGCTGCGACGAGCACGCAAGTATGGCCGGAAATGTGACCAGCCAAGCCCAAAAAAAGCGATTCAGGCCGAAAAACCAGAAAACCAGGAAATGAAACACCATCGCGAAAGCGCAATAAACCAAAGCCACCAGCGGATGCAGCAGTGCCAGCGGCGCGGCACATTCCCATCCAATGAAGGCCCAGGCGCCTAGGCGGGCCACCCAAGGCTTGCGCAAAACGCTGGCCGGCGGCAGCGGGCCGTAAATGGCGGCGTTGAGAAAAATAGTCATAGCCTGGCCGCTGCGCCATTCGGGCTGCATTAGCTTGACCCAGCCCGACATAAAGTAAGAGCTAATCGATTGCAAACAGATGTACCACAGGCCCGCGCGCCAAGCCAAGTGGGAGTCGCCACCGAGCTGAACCAACTCTGCCAAGAGGAGCCCAGTCAGCGCCACCAGTGTCATGAAATCGCTGCCGCCGTTAAACGCACCGCGCCAGCGGATGAGCATCAACACGTGGCTGGCGAATAAAAATAGCGCCAGTGCCAGGTTGCTACCCTGCCAGGCCAGCAAAAGCAAGACGGGCAGGCGCAGCAGCAAATGCCACTGCATGGCGCGGTCTGCAAACAGCAAGTCCAGCAGCTTTTGCACGGGGCCCGGCGGAATGTCGGTGCGCTGCACCGGCCAGGCCCATAAGCCCTGCACCGTTAAGGCCTGGCGCATGCGCAAATACTCCAGGGTTTGCAGCAGCAGGCTCAAGGCCAGCAAGACCTCCAGCGCACGGGCGGCGCTGCTTACCGGCATGGCAGCACCGGCGAGCGCATCATGGTGTCTTCTTCTATCAAGCCTGAGGTCCCATCCAGCAGCATGCGTACTTCAAACTGGCCGTGGGCACAGCCTGGCTGCTGGGCTAGCAAACTTTGGCAGACCAGGCGCGAAACCAATTGGTAGCTGACCAGGGCACGCGCGTCTGCGTCTGCCGCCATGTGGTTGAGGTCGGCGGCCAGATGCTCCACCAGGTTTTGCTGTACCAGGGCCAAATTGGTATCCGCGTTATGGAACAAATGCAGCACCCGGCGCGGGCGCCGTGGGAAGATGGGGTTCCAGTCCGACCATTGCACGGCGTCTGAGGGCCCGGTGTGGGACAGCGCCCAGCGCGCATAAAGATGCGGCACATTGCCGGTGGCGTGAAAAAACTTCCAATTGGGGAAAAAAGCCCGTAGCAAAAATAGCCAAGGCCCCGTCACGATGCGGCTTTTAAACACCAGGGTCGCCAGCAGCACCAAAAAGTACAGCAAAAAAAGTGCTTCAAGCATGGCGCCCCATTTCACTTGGACAAAGGTGTGAGAAGTTCCTCACGGCTGGCGGTTCGCTCTGCTCCATGGCACATCGTTCCAACAATAGCAGTGCAAAGATTGTAGTGAGCGCCTGCCCGACTCAGCCCCAAGACCCGGTCTTGGGATAAGGGCAGGGGTAAGAGGGCTTGCGCTTGGGGGCCGGTTTTTTGCGCTAGACCAAGGCAGCGGTTAATATCCGACGCTTCGCTAAATCATTTTTTTGGAGTTTTGCTCATGAGCCAAATATTGCAATCCCTGCACAAAACACTGCTGGCCGGTCTGGTCCTGCTGATCGCTATCGTCCTGATCGCCGGTGCGGTGTCGGGCAGTCCGCTAGAACTGACCCCTGTGTGGTGGAGCTTCTTCTTCCGCTGGCTGCACGTTTCCTGCGGCGTGATGTGGATTGGCCTCTTGTGGTACTTCAACTTCGTTCAAATCCCCAGCATGCCCAAGATCCCCGATGAGCAAAAGCCCGCGATCAGCAAGGTGATTGCACCGACCGCACTGTTTTGGTTCCGTTGGGCGGCACTGGCTACCGTGGTCACCGGTCTGGTCGTAGCCAGCCTCCAAGGCTATCTGCACGCAGCCCTGCGCCTACAAGTGGGCTTTGCCGCCATTGGTATTGGCATGTGGCTGGCCCTGATCATGGCCTTTAACGTCTGGTTCATCATCTGGCCTAACCAGAAGAAGGCCCTTGGCATTGTCCAAGTGGAGCCGGCTGAAAAAGCTGCCGCGGCCCGCCTGGCTATGCTGGTGTCACGCACCAATACGCTGCTTTCTATCCCCATGCTGTACATGATGTCTGCCCAATCCCACGGGGGGCTGTAAGTAATTACCCGTAAGCCGATTCCGGCCGCGCCCTTGTATTTGCAAGGCGCGGCGTTTTGCGACTGAAATATGCGCTACCCTCAGGGCAGCGAAGCATTAGAATTTGCGCCGCTGTCCAGCCCTCGGGCCTTAAGCAAATTTTCTCAATAATTAAATGGAGTTTGACTGTCATGAAACTTAAAACCCTCGCAGCCGCCGTACTGGCACTGTCCTCCGGATTGGCCATGGCACAAAGCGTTGTGACCATTGCTCACGTCGGCCCCACCAGCGGTGCTATTGCCCACCTGGGCAAAGACAACGAAAACGGCGCCATCATGGCCGTGCAAGAACTTAATGCAGCCGGCGTCACTATCGGCGGCAAAAAAGTCACCCTCAAGCTGATGACCGAAGACGACGGCGCTGATCCCAAGCAAGGTACCGCAGTGGCGCAAAAGCTGGCCGATGCCAAAGTGGTCGGCGTGATTGGTCACCTGAACTCTGGCACTTCCATCCCTGCTTCCAAAATCTACAGCGATGCGGGCATCCCCCAAATCTCTCCCTCCGCGACCAACCCCAAGTACACACGCCAAGGTTTCAAAACCACCTTCCGCGTGGTGGCTGATGACACCCAACTGGGTGGCACTTTGGGCAAGTACGCCGTCAACACGCTCAAAGGCAAAGCCATTGCAGTGATCGACGACCGCACCGCTTACGGCCAAGGCGTTGCTGAGGAGTTCAGCAAGGCAGTGGTGGCAGCCGGCGGCAGTGTTGTTGCCAAGGAGTTCACCACCGATAAAGCAACTGACTTCAACGCCATCTTGACCACCATCAAAGGCAAAAAGCCTGATGTGGTGTTCTTTGGCGGTATGGATGCGGTTGCAGGCCCGATGCTGCGCCAGATGAAATCCTTGGGCATCAATGCCAAGTTCATGGGTGGTGACGGCATCTGCTCGGCAGAGTTGGTCAAGCTCGGCGGTGACGCGATTGCGGACAACCAAGTTTATTGCGCGGAAGCTGGCGGCGTAGAGAAAGGCAGCAAATACGAAAAATCCAAAAACGAATTTGAGGCCAAGTTCAAGGCCAAGTTCAATGCGGATGTCCAAGTCTATGCACCCTACGTGTATGACAGCGTGAAGTTGATGGTCGCCGCAATGGTCAAGGCTGGTTCTTCCGATCCGGCGAAATACCTGCCGGTTTTGGCCGCAACTCAGAACTTCGAGGGCGTTACGGGCGCAATTTCCTTTGATGCCAAAGGCGACATTTTGAATGGCGCATTGACCATGAAGACAGTGCGCGGTGGCAAGCTAGACACCATTGCAGTTATCCGTTAATCACCGACTGCCCCAACAAAAAACCGGCCTTCGGGCCGGTTTTTTTACGCATGCCAATTTCCTACTTGCGCTGCAACAAGCGGTAGGGCGGCAGGCCTTGCAGCATGCGCCGGCCGTAGGCCTGTTCGCTCAGGCGTTTGTCGTAGCAAATGACTTGGGCGCGGTCTTCTTCGGTGCGGATTGCGCGGCCCGTCCATTGCAGCAGCTTGATGCCGGTGGCGGGGATAACCAGTTCATTGAATGGGTCGCGCCCCATGCGGCGCAGCCACTCGGCGCGCGCCTCGTCCACCGGCTCGGAGGGTGGTGCAAATGGCAGTTTGGTGATGAACACGGTTTCGCACAAACGGCCCGGCAAATCCAGGCCCTCGCCAAAGGACTGCAAGCCAAAAATAATAGATGGCAAACCCGCCTCTACCCGCGCCATGTGCGCGGCTAGCAAGCGTGTGCGTGAGGTGCTGCCCTGTACCACAACGCTTTCCAGTAGCCGCGCGGGAATCGCGTCGGTGGCGGCGCGCATTTGCGCCCGCGAGGTGTATAAGACCAAAGCGCCATGCTGCACTTGCGCCAAGTCTTGCATCAGGTATTCCACCACTTCGCCGGTATAGGCCTGCACGTTTTTCGCGTCGGCCATGGTGTGCACCACGGTGAGCGTGCCTTGCGTGGCGTAGTCAAAAGGGCTGGAGACTTCCAGCGCCTGTACCTCCGGCTTGCCCGAGAGTCCGCATTCCTGCAAAAAATAGTCAAAGCTGCCGCAACTGGTCAGCGATGCCGAGGTCAGTATGGCCGCGCGGGCCTGGCTCCAGACAAACTGGCGCAGCAAGTCGCCCGGCACCATGGGGGAGGCATGGGCGCTGATGAGCAAAAAGCTGCCCTCACTTTTGCATTGCAGCCATTTGGCCAGCGGCTGCTCGCCATGTTCGAGCAAGAGGCTGGCAGTCGATGTGAGAGCGCCTAGTCGCGGTGCCAGCGGCCCCAGCTTGGCGTATTGCTGGCTGCATTGCAGCGCTTGCATCGGGTCGTCCTTGGCGATCTGCTTGATTTGGGTACCCAAGGCGTCCAGCGCCTGCGCCAATCCTGTGGCCTGCGCGAGCACCAGTGCAACCGGCTCGCCCAGGGCCTCGGGTAGCTGCCCGTGGGCAAAGCGCAGCGTGCCGTCCTGGCCCTGGGTGCTGGCGTGCACCAGGTCCAGCACCAGGCGCGCCAATTGGTTCAGCGTGGCTTTGAGTTGGCTGCTGACGGTGCTCACGTCCGGGTCCAAATCCAGCATCAAAGCCTTACTGACGTCTTGCAAGACTTTAGGCAAGCGGTCCAGCCAGCGCAGGCTAGCCAGTTCCATGGCGCTGCTGAACTGGTCCAGTGCAACCGCCGGCAGGTGGTGGGCCTCGTCAAACACCAGCAGGCAGTTGTCCAACTCAGGCAGGGTTTTCATACCCAGCGAAGCGAGCACCAGGTCGTGGTTGGCCACGATCACCTGCGCCTCAGCCAGGCGGTTGCGCGCCTGGTAGTAGCTGCAGTCGCGAAAGCGTGGGCAGTGCCGCACGGTGCAGCTATGCCGTTCGGCGGCCACGGTGGCCCAGTCCTGTGCGTCGGGCGCTTCGTTCAGGCTGTCGCGGTCGCCATCCCAGCGGCCCGTGGCCAGCGTGGCGGCCATGTGTTCGTACAGCCTGAAGCGCCGCTCTTCCAGGGCTTCCTGCGAGGCCGTACCCAGCGCCACCGCTGGGAAATCCTCTTCAAAAAAATCATCCTCCGCGCCGCCGCTGCCCACCAGACGCTCCAGCTTGAGCTTGCACACATAGCGCCCGCGTCCCTTGGCCAAGGCAAAAGCAAACGGCTGCTCCATGCTGGCCGCCAGCGCCGGCAGGTCTTTTTGCATCAATTGCTCTTGCAGCGCCACCGTCGCGGTGGAAATCAATACCCGGGTTTTGCGCTGCAAGGCCATGGCAATTGCGGTGCTGGCATAGGCCGCCGATTTACCCACGCCGGTTCCCGCCTGGATAACGGCAATCGCGCGTTGTGGGTCCTCGCAGTCGCCCAGGTCGGCGCGGCTCAGCGTCTCGGCCACGCATTGCGCCATGGCGATCTGGCCTTCGCGCTGGCGAAAGCCCGGCGTGGCTTGCAGCACATGGCTAAATGCCGCAAAAGCATCTTTCGCCCAGGTGTGCGGGTTGCTGGGGGCGGCCTCGTGGGCTTGGGTTTCAGGGGACAAGGAGATGGGTCTCAATGGGGTCGGGCAGGCATGGCCGGCGCGTGATGCGCCGCACGAAGCGGTGCACCGGCAAGGCAGGCCCGCAATATACCTGTTGCAGCAGTGCTAATCCGCCCGCCGCTGACCCGCTGCAAGCGATTACAGACGAGTCGCTGGTTTTCGCGCTATCCGAGGAAATTCCCACTTAAACCGCGGGCAGTGGCAGCAGGCGCAACTGGCTTTCAAACGCCATGCGTCGCCCGCTAAGCGGGTCCTCAAAGACCAGACTTTTAGCCAGTAATTGCAGTGGTTTGGAAGTGTCGCTGCTACCCTCGGGAGTGAGCTGCGGATACATGCCGTCGTTCAAAATGGGCAGTCCCAGCGCCAGCATGTGCACACGCAACTGGTGGCGCTGACCGCTTAAAGGTCGCAAGCGGTAGCGCGCCCAGGGCCCACAGACTTCCAGCACATCGATGTCGGTAATCGCATTAACCGGCCCCGGTACTTCGGCCTGCTGCATAAAGTGCGCGCCTACCCGAATACGGCTTTCGCGTCGCTGCGGCATAGCGAGCGCGGCATCGAAAGGCGCAATGGCTTCATAGGTTTTCTCCACCCGCCGTTCTCTGAATAATGCGCTATAGGCGTCGCGACTCGCCGCTTGCAGCGAAAACAACACCAGCCCGGCCGTGTCGCGGTCGATACGGTGGATGGGCACCAGGTCGGGCACGTCTAAGCTCTGTTTTAAGCGCAACAACAAGGTGTGCTGCAAATACTTGCCTGAGGGGATAACGGGTAAAAAATGTGGCTTGTCCACCACCAATAAGTGCGCATCGCGGTACAGCACCTGGTGCCTAAAAGGGATCGCCGTTTCGCTTTCGACAGCCCGGTAGTAATACAGCCAGCCGCCGTCTATGGTCGGCGTGTCGGCTTGCAATGGCTGCCCCTCGTCGCCCAGCACCAGACCTTGGGCCAAGCGTTGTTGCCAATCCTCTGCGCTGATATGCGGGAAGCGGGCTACCAAAAAGTCCATCACGCACGCCCACTGACCGGGTGGGATGACAACCCTGCTGGCCCCTACGCCATCACGTGCGGGCAAGTCGCGCAGCGCAATGGCTAATCGCATACCTTAGCGCCGCAGGCAGACCACATCCCACACACCATGGCCGAGCTTGAGCCCCCGGTTTTCAAACTTGGTCAATGGCCGGTAGTCCGGCTTGGGTGCGTAGCCTTGCAAACTGGGGTGCACGCTGCGCGCCGAGTTGTGCAGCAGGGGCTGGGCTTCTAGTACTTCCAAAATTTGTTCAGCATAGGGCTGCCAGTCGGTGGCGCAATGCAAATAGCCGCCGGGCTGCAGGCGTAGCGCTAATTTATCGACGAGTGGCGCTTGAATCAGGCGGCGTTTGTTGTGCTTGGTTTTGTGCCAAGGGTCTGGAAAGAAAATATGGATGCCGTCCAGACTGGCCAGTGGCAACATCTGGTCAATCACTTGTACCGCGTCATGCGCGCAAATACGGATATTGCCCAGGCCGTTTTCCCCAATGCGCTTGAGCAAGGCGCCCACGCCGGCTTGGTGTACCTCGCAGCATAAAAAATCGGTGCCAGGCAAGGTGGCGGCAATCTGGGCCGTAGCCTCGCCCATGCCAAAGCCGATTTCCAGCACCACGGGCCGGATGCTGCCCGGTGCCTGGCTGCTGCCAAATGCCTCGGGCCAAGAAACATGCGCGGGGCGGTAGGGCAACAAGAACTGCGGCCCCAGCGTCTCAACCGCTTTGGCCTGGCCGTGGGTTACTCGGCCTGTGCGCAAAACATAGCTTTTGACGGTACGCATAAACACCGGTGGGGCGTCAGGCTCGGGAGAATGATGGTTGTGCATGGTTGGGTGATGCGCGGGGCACACTGGGGGCCGCTTGCTGGCCTGAAGCGCGCAATTTTAGGTGGCCTGGACTTGGCGCTGGGGCCGCATCCAAGCGTACGCCCAAGCCGCCGTCCAAACAGCCAAAGCTTGGTCCACTTTGCCCGATTGCACGGGCAGGCCCAGGGTGGTGGCGGCCTGGTTCAAAGCGTGCAGCGGCTCGCTGGTGTCGATGGCTTGCGCGCCGTTTTGCTTAGAAAGTTTTTCGCCGTTTGCGCCCAGCACCAATGGGGTATGCAGGTAGTGGGGTATGGGCTGTTGCAGGCATTGTTGCAGCCAGATTTGGCGGGCGGTGTTGTCCAAAAGATCCGCGCCGCGTACCACATGGCTAATGCCTTGGTCTGCGTCATCGACCACCACCGCCAGCTGGTAGGCAAAGCAGTCATCGGCGCGCAAGAGTACGAAGTCGCCCACTACAGCCCCCACATCTTGTTCTTGCGGGCCCCTTGCGCGGTCGTGCCAGCCTATGGCCGCGCCTGCGGTGCGCAAGCGCCAGGCCCGAGCGGCTTTGCCATGGAGGCCGGTGCGGCAGGTGCCGGGGTAGCGCAGTTCGGCGTGGCGCGGGCGCGGCACATCGGCGGTGGTGGC
>CANNEW010000003.1 GCA_947503685.1 Comamonadaceae bacterium
CAACAAGGTACCCAGTGTTTGGGCGCAGATGACGCCCAGAGCCATCACCACCACAATCCGCCACAGCAGGCGGTCAAAGCAGCTGTTGCGCTTGTTCTCGCGCGGCTCAGGCGCCGCCATGCTTTGCAACCTCGGTTGAAAGTACATAACCGTTACCCCGAACGGTTTTGATCAACTTGGGGTTTTTGCCATCGTCGTTCAGGCGCTGACGCAAGCGGCTGATTTGCACGTCCAAAGATCGGTCAAAGGGCCCCAGGTCACGACCGCGCGTTTGCTCCATCAGTTGCTCGCGCGTCAGGGTTTCACCAGCGTGCTCGGCAAAAAAACGCAGCAAATTAAAGTCCATGCTCGTCAAGATGACGGTCTCACCGTGTGCGTCCGTGAGTAGGCGCTCGACCAGGTCTATCGAAAAACCGGCAAATCGCAAATACCGCACCGACTCTGGATGCTCGGCTAAGGGAACGCGTCGATGAATCGCCTTGATGCGCGCCAACAATTCGCGCGGGTTATAGGGCTTGGCAATGTAATCATCGGCACCTATTTCCAGGCCCACAATGCGGTCGGTTTCATCGGCGCTGGCGGTCAACATAATGATGGGCACTTGGGATTGTTGGCGTACCGTTTTACACAAGGTAAAGCCGTCGGTATCTGGCAGCATGACGTCCAATATCACCAGACTGAGCTCGGCCTTAAAAATTTCAAATGCTGACAAAAAACTGGCTCCGTCATGCGCGGCATGTACTTCGTACTGTTGCTTTTCCAAATAGGTCTTGAGCAACAATCGGGTTTTTTGATCGTCATCGACAAGAAGAATTGAGCGGCGCATAGGGGATCCTGTTCTGTTAGTCGCCAAGCCTACGGGGCGCTTACCGCTAAAGCCAGGCGACGTTTGGCTTCGTTGGCCTGCATTTGAGGGTTGATCAAGAAGCGCCAAAGAACATGCGCCACCGCGTCTTTGGTGGCTTCATCTGCCGCCATGCGGTGCGCCAAGCTCGGCACCAGTGCGGCATCGCGGGCGGCAAACGCAGTCCAGGAGTCGCGCGCGCAAGGGTCTAAGTTCGCCGGATCAATATCATTACGCACAGGCACCGAGCCTTTAATGCGGTTATATGCCAGTTGGGACTGTGCAGTCGTTAGGACTTCTGCCAATTTTTCTTGCGCCGCTGTGCGCTTGCGCGGGTTGCGCAACATCGCCAGCGTGTCCACGCTGTACAGGTGCATCTTTCGGGTTCCGGGGACGGCGACACAACCAAAGTCGCGCTCTGGGCTAGCGCCCAAAGCCATCAGCTCACCCTTGGCCCAGTCGCCCATGATGAACATGGCGGCAGTTTCGGAGGTGATCTCCCGGGCCGATTCGTTCCAGGGTCGTTCGCGGGGCAGGTCACCGCTGATGGTGCGCAACCAGCGCAAGCGGTCCAGTGCTTTGTCGATGTCAGGGGACAACCACGCGCTGCTTTTGCGATTGACGATCAGTTCGCGATATCGTTTTGGGCCTACTTCCCCCAATAAAACAGCTTCGAAAACGGTTGCGATTTGCCATGCCTCGTCGCTCCAGGCTAAGGGCTTGATTCCCTGCGCACTGAGTTTTTGTGCTACTACCGCAAACTCTTCCCAGTTGGTGGGGGGTAGCAAGCCCAGGCGCGTGAAAACATGGCGGTTGTAGAGCAGCGTGTTGATGCGATGGATGCCCAAGGGCGCTGCGATCACCACGCCGTTGTAAGTGATCAAATTCAATACCGTGGGAAATACCGTCTGGGCCCATTGCTGGCGGCTGGCCACGGCTGTCAACGGCATAACCAAACCCACGTCGTCCCAGTCCTTGAGGGTGGCACCGATGAGTTGCGCAGCATCAGGCGGGTCGCCCATGAGGACGCGGCTCTTAAGCACCTTGACTGCCGCCATGCCGCCGCCACCTGGTATCGCGACGTCCTTCCAGCGTACGCCATTGAGCAACAATTGCGTATGCAACTGCTCTACCGCGAGTCGCTCGCCCGCCGATGTCCACCAATGCAGTACATCAATAGGCAAGGGTTGCGCAAGCGTACTTACGCACTGCGCACCGAGCAAGGCCGGCAATAAGAGCAATCGTATGGCCCGCTGACATGCATGAGCCAGGTTCATTGGAAGTGCCTCTGGTATTAGACAGCTCGAGCCGTTTTACAGGTTTGCCAGCTCGCTAGGCATGTATCGATGCCGGTCGATTTGTAATTTTTCCTTACGGCGCCTATCGGTCTAAGCAAAGGCAGGAGGGCGCCGCCCTGTGAGGACGGCCCATCCGAGTAAGGAAACGTGCACATACGCAATTACATTTATGTGAAAAAGTCGTTATAAATCAATACCTTGAAAAATATATATAAATTTTTCATGATAATTATCATAACGTTGAGTTTACACATCAAAACGCATAACCTGCGCTTCACTAATAGGTATCCCCATTGCCAACCATGGCAAGAGCTATTCGTTCAGTAAGCACAGGAGTTTCATGATGTCTATTTCAAGCGCCTCCAATTTGAATCTCGTCAGCCCAATGTCACTGGGTCGTCGATGCATCGAAGGCCTCGCTCGACTCAGCGCAAAGGCTGCCATAGCCACTTGCTCCCTGGTGCTTTGCTGGGGTGCTGCTTGGTCAGAGGAAATACCGTGGCATTTGGGCCGCGTCGATGGAGCGCAAGCCTCCCCTTCGGCGATCAACACGGCAGGTAACCAACCCGGACCGCACCGCATAGTGGTGGCGGTGATCGACAGTGGCGTGATTGCCAGCCACCCCAGCCTCAAGGGGCGCTTATTGCCCGGTTATGACATGGTCTCTGCAAATTTGAACTTTCGCAAAACCAGATCACCAGATTTCAGTCCTGAAGAGCGCGATACCCGGTGCGGCGAAAAAGTCCCGCCCGCTTCTTTTCGAACGCACGGCACCGAGGTGGCTAGCTTGATCGCTGGCAACGGCGTGGACGGAGTACTGGGCGTAAACCCGCAGGCACAGATTGTGCCCGTACGATTGTTTGGCGCTTGCGCCACCTCGCGTCATGATCTGCTAGATGCGATTACCTGGTCAGCAGGCCTGCCCGTTAAGGACGTCCCTGACAACCCCAACCCGGCGCGCATCATTAATCTCAGTCTGTCGGGTGGATTTTCAGTCTGTAGCGAGGAGTTACAAAATCTAATTTATCGGGTGACGGAGAAAAACATCTTTGTCGTCGTTGCTGCAGGCAACAATTTTCAGAAAAAATTGCAAGAACCTGCCAATTGCCAAGGCGTGATTTCGGTAGGCGCCTTGGATGCACAAAACCGGATTGCTGACTACTCGGCTCTGGATCCGCGCACCGTCATCTATGCGCCAGGTGGTGGACCGGCCTTGTCAGGTAACGAGCAATGGTCGATGAACAAATTGAAAGTCGCCAGTTACGAACACCTCATCAACGGCCAAGATCGCCCCTCCGCACCCTACGGTGGCGTGGGTACCAGTTACGCCGCACCTATCGTAGCGGGCTATATTTCACTTTGGCTATCCCACTGGCCCGAAAAAACAAGGGCGGACTTTTTGAATGAATTAGACCGGTTTACGCGCCGCGTACAACCGGTGCCGGCCTGCTCTAGTTGTGTGCCACGTGGCTTAGCCAGCATGAGGGACCTGAAGGCCTCTTGATCCCAGGCTGTGGTTCAACTGGTTGCGAGGCCTATCGGCCCAGCACACCCAGGTGAGGGGCCCAATGAAAAAGCACTGGATTTCAGTGATTTTGCAGATTTGGAGGGCTGTCATCCAAGATTCACCGGCTTGCATCATCATGGGCGGGCGGCGACTTGCCGTGATTCAATCAAGAAAGATTAGGCCATGACCGAAAACAACGCCCCCACGATGGATGACGCTTTTGATGAAGATTCAGACACCATCGGAGACTATCACCGTATGGCAGCACATCATTTCCAGGCCAGTGCCAAGCACCACATGGCTGCAGCTACCGCTGATGATGATGGTAACGATGAGGCCGCAGCCCGCCATGCCTACTTGGCTTATCGCCATCAGCTCAACGGCGTCCAATATGCAGAAATTGCCGCTATGGAAAGTGAGAGCCTCGAAGATGAGTTTGACGTTCCGACGGAGCTTGAAGCAGATTGATAGCTATGCAGTGAGGATCGCCGGTCACTTTGAGGCATTGCAAAGTTGACCGGTAGCCCCGAATTGTCCCCAGCCTAAAACAAGGGTATTTGCCGCGACTGCAGCAAATAGTCCGCTACCAACTGCGCCAGCAGGACATGGTGCTGGTTGGCGTGCCATTGGGGCTGCATGTACTTTTTGGTGTACCAATGTGCCTGGCTCTCCAAGTGACACCCCACAAGGCCCACCGCGCCTTGCACCATAGCCATAGGGTCGCCGTTGGCATAGGTGGCAAGGGTGTCAAACTGGCCGTTGACGAAGGTGGGGCCGTCATAAAAATACATGCGCTGCGCCTGGCCGCGCCATTGGACCGGAGCCGTGGTGCCATAAGAGGCGCGGATATCGGCGCCAGGGCGCTTGATGTATTGCACACAGCGCGTGCTTTTCAGTAAATTGAAATAATAGGCATCAGCCCAATACGCACCCATACAAATCCCCAGGTATTTGCCGCCGCGCTGCATATAGGCCCGCACATCGGGCATATTGGGTTTGAGAAGGCTGCGAAATAGGGTGGCCTCGCCGTCGCCACCGGGGAATACGACTAAGTCAACATCGTCAAAAAAACCCTGCTGCACTTTATGGCGGGTGAATAACTTGACATGCGCAAGGGGCGACAGTGCGGCGATCACCCCGTTGACCGAATCGGTCGAACACGTGGGATGGTGTATGAAAAGGGCAATGGTTTTCTTCATGCCGGCACGCAGGTTTGCATGGGTTTCCTTGACCTGAGGGGCCAGGACGGTGCATGCACCTGCATCTAGTTTAAGCCCACTGTCACGCAATATTCATTAAATTCACCTAAATTCGCAAGGAAATCCAAACAATCCCAAACATCCATTGAATTACTTTTCCGCCTCCAGTAGCAGCATCCTTCAAGGTGGGCTTGAAAAGCGATTTGTTTGTGTTGTCATTGCAGCGCTGGCCTTGGTTCTTAGCGGCTGTTCGCCCATGGCACTGATTAAAAGAAGCCTTGGCGACGAATTGGCAAAACAAGGCCAGTCCCAGGAGGACGACCCGGGTCTGGCGCGCGAAGCCAGTGCTTTTTACTTAAAACTATCGGAATCGCTACTGGCGGACACGCCTGACAACCTGAAGTTGGCCGAGGCGGTGGCGGCCGGTTTAAGCCAGTACACCTATGCCTATGTTGCTTTTGAGGCGGAGCGCCTGGCGGTAAGGGATGCCCAGGGCGCCTACCGCATCAATGAGCGCGCCAAGCGGCTCTATTTACGGGCCCACCGCCACGCTCTGCGGGCTTTGGAACTGGCATCGCCAGGCTTTGGGGCAAAACTTGCCCAGCCCGATGCCAAACAGTGGCCTCTGATTTCCCAGGATCAGGTAGGCCTTGCCTATTGGGCCGCTGCATCCTGGGGAGGCTATATTTCAATGTCTAAAGACGCCCCTGAAGCGGTTGCAGATTTCCCCCTGGCCTACCGCTTGGCCACATTGGCCTGGAAGGCCAACCCGAACTATGGCAACGGAGGGCTTGCCAGCTTGATGGGAAGCTTTGAGTCTGCGCAACCAGGCGGTTCCCTGGTAAAAGCGGAGCAGTATTTCGACGCGGCCATCACCATCAGCCAGGGCAAAAACGCAGGCCCGTACATCGCAAAAGCGGAAGGCATTGCCTTGGCCCAAGGCCAGCGGGAAGCTTTTGAAATTTTGCTCAAAAAAGCGATGGAGACCAGTGACAAACACCCCGACCTCAGCAATACCCTGATGCGCGAACGGGCACAGTGGCTGCTGCAAACCGCTGACGACTTGTTTTGAAATGCCCACCTCTATGAACCTCTTTGCAAATCCTTCCAGGCTCTTGGCTGGCTTTTTCTTTTTGGCTATTGCCTTGACAAGCATGCGCGACGGCATAGCGGCGGATAAGCAACTGCGTATCGGGTCGCTGGTACCCAAGAACTCCCTGTACCACCGCCAGCTCATGGACGTGGGCGAATCCTGGCGGGCCGCGCAAGGAGAGAACAGCAAATACGTGGTCTATCCGGACGGAAGCCAGGGCGGCGAAGCGGAAATGGCGCGGCGCATGCGCATCGGCCAATTACAAGGCGCCTTGCTTTCCGTGGTGGGATTGCAAGAGATTGAGCCCTCGATCAACGCGCTGCAAGTCATACCCATGCTGTTTAGATCCTGGGAGGAAGTGGACTATGTGCGCGAGAAGATGCGCGCATCCATGGAGAAAAAATTCTTGGATAAAGGCTTTGTCGTTTTGGCCTGGGGAGATGCCGGCTGGGTGCGCTTTTTCTCCAAAGACCCGGCAGTTCGGCCTGACGATTTCAAGAAAATGAAATTTTTCACTTGGGGCTCGGAGCCTGATCAGCAGGCGATCATGAAAAGCCTGGGCTACACACCGGTACCCCTGGAAACTTCGGACATTCTTCCGGCTATCCAGACCGGAATGATCAACGTAGTGCCCTCGACGCCCTACTACGCCTTAGCCACGCAAATTTATACCTCAGCACCGCATATGTTGGAGATCAACTGGGCGCCGATTGTGGGCGCATTGGTGCTCACCAAGAAGGCCTGGGACGATATGAGCCCCGCCACCCAGGCGGCCATGCGCGCGGCAAGCGAAAAGGCCGGCGTGCAAATTCGCGCCAAAGCGCGGCAGGAGGTCAATGACGCGGTCGATGCCATGAAAAAGCGGGGGCTGACGGTCAATCGCCCCAACGCCGAGCAAATGCGGGAATGGACCGAGTTCGCTGAAAAGCTGTATCCGCGCATTCGCGGCACCATGGTGGCGGCCGACACATTTGATGAAGTGCTGGCCCATTTGAAAGACTTCCGCTCGGGCAAGGCAAAGTGACTATGACAAGCCTGGGCGCGCTTCGCTCTTGGTTGGGTCGCATCGATGAACAAATTGCCGCCCTTGCTTTAGGGCTGATGATGCTCATTCCAGTGATCGAGATAGCGATGCGACCCATGATGGGCAGCGGCATTGCCAATGCGCCGGTCGTCGTACAGCACTTAGGGCTGGTGCTTGCGATGTTTGGCGCGCTTGCCGCAGAAAGGCACGGCCATCTTACGTCCTTTAGCTCCAATGATGGTAGCAAGGGGCTGGCGCTTGCGTGGCGCTTGGCTCAGCTTCTTGCCGCTGTGGTGTGTGGCATGCTGGCATATGCGAGCTGGCAATTCGTGCTCACGGAGCGCGATGCCGCACACACCTTAGCCTATGGCCTGCCCATCTGGACGCTGCAAGCGTGCATGCCCTTGTGCTTTTTGTTGCTGGGTTTTAAATTGGGTGCTAGGTGTGCAAAGCATTTCAAACTGGGCTACCTCTTGTCCGCAGCGGCGCCCTGCCTGGGCTGGGTCATCGCAGGCCAGTTGGAAGGAACGGCTTTCTCCCCCTGGCCCGCTTTAGCCTTGCTGGCCGCAGCATTGGTAGCGGGGGCACCGATATTCACTGTTTTGGGTGGCCTGGCCCTTGTGCTTTTCTGGAGCGAGGGCATGCCCTTGGCTTCGGTGGCCTTGTCGCACTACCAAATTACGGTCAACCCCTCCTTACCCGCGCTGCCATTGTTTACTTTGGCAGGGCTGCTCTTTGCCCGCACCGGGGCCACGCAAAGGCTCGGCAACTTGTTCCTTATTCTGTTTGGTGGGGGCCTTAAAGGGTCCGTCATCGCGGTCGCATTGTTATGTTCGTTTTTCACTGCATTTACTGGGGGCAGTGGCGTTACCATTTTGGCGCTTGGCGGACTGATGCTGCCGCTGCTGCGTAATGCGGGTTATCCGGAGAACAAAGGCATAGGGCTGGTCACCAGCGCCAGCGCCTTAGGCGTGCTGCTGGCCCCTTCCGTGCCGCTCATCATGTACGCGATTGTGGCGCGCGTGCCCATTAGCACGATGTTTTTAGCCGGCGCAATACCGGCCTTGGTCATGGTCGTGACTTTGCTGATTTTTGGTGGTTTTTTGCAAACCAAGGCGGATGCGCCCCGCTTGGCCACCGGGGCAGCAAACGCCGCCCTCTGGCCGACCATTTGGCTCGCGAAATGGGAGATTATGGCGCCGGTGGTGGCGATCGGCTCGCTCGTCAGCGGCTTGGCTACGCCCATGGAAAGCGCCGCACTGACCGCGACTTATGCCGTGCTGACCCAGGCCTTAGCGCACCGCGAATTGACATGGAAGATATTTTTCTCCTGCCTGAGTGACGCCGCCCAAATCATTGGCGGGGTACTCCTCATCCTAGGCATGGCGCTGGCACTGACCAATTTCCTGATTGATGCAGGCATTCCCGATGCCGCGATTACAGCAACGCAAAGCCTGATCCCTAGTAAAGAAATGTTTCTGGCCGCTTTGGTGGTTTTTTTGCTTTTCGCCGGAGCGTTGATGGAAATATTCGCAGCCATCGTGGTGCTGGTACCTTTGTTGCTGCCCGTAGCCCAAAGCTATGGTATCGAACCCGTGCACTTTGGCATCTTGTTTTTGGCGGCCATGGAGATGGGCTTTTTGTGCCCACCGGCGGGCATGAATATTTTCTTTGCTTCCGCAATGTTCGGCAAACCCCTCAGCGCAGTCGCCGCCTCGGTAACCCCCGCCTTGATGGCCATTTTTGTCGGCAGTTTGCTCATCGCCCTGGTACCCGCATTGTCAACCGCCCTGCCGAAATTTCTGGGATTGATGGCTTAAATTCAGGCAGCGGGTGGACGCGGGTTTGCAAGCCCTGGCAACACGCCGCCTATACTTTGTGCCACGAAGGAACCCCTATGCGCACATCCCCCTTTGAGCATATTGCCGTTGTAGGCGCGGGCGCCGTTGGTAGTTTTTGCGGCGCCATGCTGGCGCGCGCCGGGCATCAGGTCACGCTGATCGGCCGGCCCGCGCATGTGAAGGCGATACAGAACCATGGCTTGCAACTGGACTTGGCCCACGCCGCAGGCGTAGAAACCGTCCGCCTGGACGCCAGCACAGATTTCGCAGCTTTGCGCACAGCGGATCTGGTGTTGTTTTGCGTCAAGTCCACCGATACCTCAGCGCTAGCCCACAGCATGGCCGCCCACGTGGCACCTCAGGCCATCATCATGAGTCTGCAAAACGGCTTAGAAAATGTAGCCCTTATCGCGAGCGAACTACCCAATCCAGTGGTTCCAACGGTGGTGTATGTGGCCACTGAAATTACAGCGCCCGGCTGCATCAAACACCATGGCCGGGGGGAGTTGCTTATAGGCAGCATGCAAGCTTGCAGGCTTGACAATGCGCCAGAAGCCTTCGCGCGCATCGTCGAACTTTTTGCCAGCGCCCAGGTGCCCGTGCGCATCTCGCAGAACGTGATGGCCGACTTGTGGTCCAAGTTGCTGATTAACTGTGTGTTGAACGCAATTTCCGGCTTGACCCAAACCAGCTACGGCCAACTGGCCGCTGTGGACGGGATACAGACCACCCAAAGCGCTCTGTTGCGCGAGGTGCTGGCCGTGGCCCGTGCCGATGGCACAGCACTCGACGAGGCCACTGCGATGCAAGCCGTGGCCCATATTTCCAAGACTATGGCAGGGCAAAAGTCCTCCACCGCGCAAGACATGGCGCGCCACAAACTCAGTGAGATCGACCACCTCAATGGCTTTGTGGTGCGCCGCGGTCAGGCGCTGGGCGTGCCCACGCCGGTGAACCAAGCCATGGTCGCACTGGTTAAATTGGTCGAGTCGACCTATATCGCGTAAGGCTGACACAAAAGGCCTGGCCTTGATGCACATCAAGCCCTCAGCAGCCCGATAACCTAGGCTTGACAGCATGCGCGCCTACTGGCGGCGCAGCGCTGATTGCGCGCTGGCTAGAATCAATTGTGCCAACCCCTTGTCTGGGTGCCGCATGCCCGCCCGAGCGGCGGCGGCGTCCTTTGTTTGCGGAGCCTTGATGAAACACGAACGGCAGGTCGAGCTACTGAAACAAACTTTTGCGCACATTGACGCCAAGACCACGCCTTTATGGGACGCACCCTATTGGAATCCGGCCGAGCGCTATACCAGTCCAGACCACTTTCAGCGCGAGCTAAGTACGCTGTTTGGCGGGCAAGTGCCCCTGTTGGCCGGCTTCTCGCCAGACCTGCCTGCCCCCGGGGACTGGTTCACCTGCGATCTGCCCGGTGCGCCCATTTTTTTGACGCGCACCGCCGGGGGAAGCGTCAAAGCGTTTTTGAACATCTGCCGCCACCGGGGCTCGCGCCTGGTCGGTTTCGCGTTGGATGCCCAAGGCCATTTTTTGCAACACCGCGGCCGGCACCAACACAGCTTTAGCTGCCCCTACCACGCATGGACCTATGACAACAGCGGCACCTTGATACGCCACACCAATGACATGGGTGGCTTTGCCCAATTGCAAACCCGCATGGAATGCGGACAGTTCAACCTGATAGAAGTGCCCTGCCTGGAAACCGCTGGCATGCTGCTGGTGCGCCCCCAAGGCAAGGAGCCCATAGATGCCGAGCGCGATACCTTTGGGATGCACAGCCGCATGGGCGAATTTGGGTTTGCCAATTTTCATTTTTACCAGGAAGTGTTTTGGGACTTTGCCGCCAACTGGAAGCTCTTGCTGGAAACCTTTATGGAGGGCTACCACATAGCAGCGCTGCATCGTAATACCCTGGCGCCGCGCTTTCGCTGCTACCCGGTGATTTACGAATGCTTCGGCCCGCATGCCCTGTTCCCACTGCCGCGCAAAAGCATTGACGAGCAGCGCCACTTGCCAGAGGCCCAATGGTCGGTGCTGAAACATGCTTCCACTATTTTTTCGGTCTCGCCGCATGCGGTGCTCAACATCCCCATGGACGGGCATATGGAGTTGTGGGATTTTCAGCCTCTGGACGTAGGCCGCACCAGGGCGCGGGTACGGTTTTACATACCCCAAGCCATTGCCAGCGAGGCCGATGCGGCGCGGTGGAACAAGAGCTGGAAAGTCTCCACCGAAGTGATTTCAGGCGAAGACTTCACCCAGCAACAAAATATCCACATCAACCTGGCCAGCGGCCGCCTTCCCGGTGTCGTCTTCGGACAGAACGAGCCCATGCTGTCGCACTTTCACCGGGAATTGGGCAAGCTCACCGGTGTACCGGATGCACCGCTGCCGGAATCGTTTTTTTGATGCGCTTGGACGCGCTCTAGGCGCTGCCCCGATCAATACGCTATTGGCACATGCATCGCCGGCTCCTTATGCCAGGCCCAGTAGGTATCGGAAAGCTTGCGGGTGAGCGGACCGATGGCGCCATCGGCCACATTGTGCCCATCGACGCGCGTGACCGGCAACACACCACCACCAGAGCTGGAAATAAAGGCTTCGTCGGCAGCGCGAAATTCGGTGGCGCTGACGGGACGTATCTGCACTTGCAAGCCCAGTGACTGCGCAATCTCTATGACGGTGCGGCGGGTTATGCCTTCCAGCATGCCCTGGTCCGGCGTAATCAACTGGCCTCCAGCCACACAAAACACATTAAAGCCCGGCCCTTCCACTACGTGGTCTTTGTCATCCACCAGCACCACGCTGTCGGCACCGCCGTCCAGGGCATCGAGCAAGCCCATGGTCAGGTCATTCCAGTGGTAGTTTTTGGTCGTCGGGTCCACCGAGGCCGCCGGTATGCGCTGCACGTGGCTGATGCGCAAATGTAGGCCGGTGGCGCGTTGCTGCGCGTTTGCAATCCAGACAAAAGGCACAGCAAACGCATAAAACTGGTTTACCGCCTGGCGCGGATCGCGCGAGCCCCAAGGCGTTTGCCCGCGCGTGCATAGCATTTCCACATACGAGGCCCGCAAGCCGCTGCGGCGCACACACTCGCTCAGGATGGCGGTAATTTGCGCATCATCCACGCCGGGGTCCAAGCGCCAGCGCTGGCAACTGCGCGCGAAGCGCTCAAGATGTGTATCCAAGCGAAAAAACGCACCGTCCCATACAGTGACTACATCGTAGGTGGCATCCGAGTGCAAAAAACCCAGGTCGGTGATCGGAATACTGGCATCTGCAATGGGCACGTACTGGTCGCGCACATAGGCGCAGCCTTTGGAGAAATCTGGGGATTCATGGTCGGGCATGGCGGAACTCCTGCTTTTGAACCTGGGCGCGCGCAGTGTCGCCGAAAAACGCGCGGTTCAGATCTTGCAATTAGAGAGCAGCGTTCCCGCTTTGGCCTGCAAACGGCCAGTGGAAGCCCATTTTTGCCACTCAACGGGGCTGACTCGGCCAACACCTAGGGTTTGCGTTGCTCTAGCTTGAGCCCTAAATGCGACAAGCCAAATAAACATAGAGCCTGCAGCAGGCCTTCAAAACAGTGTCCTACACACGGAGTGCCTCTTGGCGCTTGCGTGGGCAAGTCAACATCGCGGGGTTGGCGTTCGCTTGTACGCTAGTCGTAATGCGTCCACATCCGCAAGACACGAACCGTGCGCTGCTCCGAAAACACTTCATAGACCAGACGGTGTTGGATGTTGATCCGTCTCGAATACGCACCCGAGAGGTCATCCACCAGCTTCTCAAAGGGCGGCGGGTTTTGGAAAGGATCTGAGAAGTGTCGGGTCAAACCGACACTTGCACATCAGGTAGTAGCTTTCTGCGGGGTGACCAGTACCAGGACACGCGAAGGCGACGATCCTGGCAAGGGCCCAGAGCGAATAGGTGGCCCCTTACCCAATCAATTTAAAAGATGTCCTGTCTTCACAAAGATAGTGCAGCCCTCTTTGCTGAAGGGCTGGTGCAGGCTCATGTGAGGACTTCTGATCCATGAGCCGGCCCGATAGCGTCCATACTCATCTTCAAACACGCCATCGACTACAAAGATCTCTTCCCCGCCATGGTGTCTGTGTGGATTGAAATAGGTTTGAGGTGCCCACTTCACTAAAGTAGATCCACTGCCCTGTCGCATCAGCGGCATGACATTCAGACCGGGCACCATACCTTGAAACCAAGGCGCAGTTTCAGTATTCAGCACTTCTCGCTCTACTTGATCCGGACCAAGGTGGCGTAACTTTACAAAAAGAATACAGCCGGTCTTGCTATAGGGTGCATGTGAAGAGCCGGGAGGATTCATGATGTAGGTGCCAGCGGGATAGTCGCCAGCCTCATCGCTGAATACTCCATCCAGCACCAATATCTCTTCACCATACTCATGGCTATGGGTTTGAAACTTAGATCCAGGTTGATACCTAACGATAGATGTTGCTTTTGCGACCTCATCACCAGTGCGCTCAAGCATTCGCCTCTCAACCCCAGACTCAGGGCTGGGAATCCAAAATAAATCATTGTGGTTAATCACCACCCTCTTGCTGTAATCGGCATTGATATCCATTTATTACATCTCAGAAATTTTGGAAAAGCACTAAAGCATAGCAACAAACTAGCATGGCTATGCGGCCCGACCCAATGTCATCTTGCGTCCGGTAGCGGAGTTGCATTTTTCGCTGAACTTTAAGCTATGTCGGCCAGCGTCGAGCATGATTTGACCTTTTAGGCACTAACCTGGAGGGGATACTTGGTAGTCTTTGCCTGCTCAATAACCTGCCATGAATCCCCTGAACCCCAAGAAACTGCTGCTGAGCAAATGGACTGCCGTGACGCCCGTGGCCAAGCAAAAGCACTACCTTGTCAGTCGGGTGATCAAAACAGACTCGCCCACCGATCCTATTGAATTGGTGGAAATCGAATCCGTGTTTTCCAAGGCAACCCAGGTCATCCCCTGGCGCGATCTGCAAGACGCTGACATCTGGCGCCAGGGTTGGGTTTGAATTGCAAATTCCCCCACTGACCATTTGAAGAGGACTGGGAATCCCCGCGGCACACCTGCGCTAACTGAGAAAAGTCGATCTGCTTCAAGCTCTAAGGTCCAAAACCCCAGCTTAGCTTCGAAGTTTGGCCAGGGCAACCGGAACTCATACTACGCAGTGCGCGCGCATTAATATGAAACAGGCCCGGTTAGCATTAGGCACCAGACAATCGATGCGCAAGCGCCTATGCCATAATGCCCGTCTTCGCTGCACACTGCCCGGGTGGTGAAATTGGTAGACGCAGGGGACTCAAAATCCCCCGCCGCAAGGCGTGCCGGTTCGATTCCGGCCTCGGGCACCACAAGCTAAGTCTTGTTGCAAAGCGCTCAGTCGCTTTGAGTCGCACAATCAGCCGTTCTCCAATGGGAGAACGGTTTTTTTCGCCCAATTGACTCGGTGTGAGTCGACTCGACTAATGTCGAAAAATGTTGAGTCGCGTACTAGAATTACCCGTAATTCCCCCGACGACGGGGAAACAACTCAGGGTAATAGCATCCATCCGCATTGGTCCCACCAGCATCTACTTGCTGCCCGAAAGGCGCAAAAAAATAGCGGCCATCGAGACTTTGGAAGTGAATAAAGCGGGCGACCAAGCCCGCGCCCTGCCTGCATTAAATTACCCCCACAACCAGCAGCAACGCTCTATCAACCGCCCGCATTCGGTCATCCTCAAGACCGCCAAACGGTGCGCTTATTTTTGAGCGAGGCAGTGTGGACAATTTGTCCACCATCACCTGAGACAATACGCGAAGCCCATTGTGTGTTGTGGGCTCTACCGTCACCCGGAATGCCGCTGTACGCAGTTCACTGGTGACTGGGCATAACACCACACTTTCCAACTCAGCTAGCAAATCAGTTTGGACAATCAGCGCCGGGCGCGGCTTGCCATAATCACCTTGAAGCGAAACAGTCACCAAATCCCCACGCTGCATTACTTCCAGCCCTCGATATGGCCAGCGGCTTCCTCGGCAAAACGGATTGCCTCAGTTTCATGAGCCTCGCCCTTGAGCAACAGGCATTGCATCCTCACATCGGCGGCAAAACTGGCCAGCCGGGTATCGGGTACCCAAAATTGAACCGGGCGCAGTCCTGCCGCCCGCATGCGCTCGCGTGAGAGTGTGACCTTGGATGTAGAAAAGTTAGCTGAGGGCATCATTCACTCCTTAATCGAAAAATCATGCAAAGTAACATGATACTATGCATGAGATGTTCATTGGACAGCCGTCGGCTTTTGCGCCGAGGCAGGCTTGGCGCAACGCCGCAAGTTGCCCGCGGCGTCCCGCTAGACATTTTGAGCGACAACCTGGGCCACTCCGGCTTGGGCACCACCAGCATCTATGTGCTGCCCGAAAGGCGTAGAAAAATGGCGGCGATCGAGAGACTTTGGAAATGAAAAAAGGGGGGTGTTGTTCGAAACAACACCCCCCTGCTCTAGCCAGCCTAATATCAAGAAATTAGCGTCTTAATAGCTTGCTCCACGGCCTGCATTTGGCTGGGCTACAGCGTGCGCGGCCCCGTAAGGCGCAGTGTCGCGTGAGGCCACAAATAGGACTCCGCCCTAAAGGCCGTGCGGTCCTTGGCCGCCCAGCAGGGCGCTCGCCAGGCAAATAATTTCAACCCTGCCAAGTCAGTTTTCACTTTGCAAGTTGGCGCGCGGCATTACTATCGCGCCTTCATATACGTTCATTGCGACGAGCCCATGCCTGTAATCACCAACATCGAAGACTTACGCGTTTTGGCCCAAAAGCGGGTGCCGCGCATGTTTTATGACTATGCCGACTCCGGCAGCTGGACCGAGGGCACGTACCGCGCCAATAGCGAGGATTTTCAAAAAATCAAGCTTCGCCAGCGGGTAGCCGTCAATATGGAAAACCGCAGCACCGCCACCCGCATGGTGGGTGTGGATGTAAAAATGCCCGTGGCGATTGCGCCGGTGGGCCTGACTGGCATGCAATGCGCGGATGGCGAAATTAAAGCCGCGCGTGCAGCCGAAAAATTCGGGATTCCCTTCATGCTGTCGACCATGAGCATTTGCTCCATCGAAGACGTGGCGGCCAACACTACCCGCCCTTTCTGGTTTCAGCTCTACATAATGCGCGACCGCCAGGCCATGGTGAAAATGATCGAGCGCACTCGCAAAGCCGGTTGCGACGCGCTGGTGCTGACCCTGGATTTGCAAGTGATAGGCCAGCGCCACAAAGACCTCAAAAACGGCCTGACCGCGCCGCCCAAGCCGACGCTGTCCACCATCCTCAACCTGCTGACCAAACCGCGCTGGTGCCTAGGCATGGCCGGCACGCGCCGCCATAGCTTTGGCAACCTGGTGGGGCACGTCAAAGCGGTCAGCGATATGAAGTCGCTAGCGGCCTGGACCAATGAACAGTTTGACCCGCGCCTGTCCTGGGCCGATGTGGCCTGGGTGAAGGAGCAATGGGGCGGCAAGCTCATTCTCAAAGGCATACAAGACGTAGAAGACGCCAAACTGGCAGTCCTGAGCGGCGCCGACGCCATCGTGGTCAGTAACCACGGCGGGCGCCAGTTAGACGGCGCGCAGTCCAGCATTGAAGCGCTGCCGGCCATCGTCGAGGCGGTGGGCGACCAGATCGAAGTCTGGATGGACGGCGGCATCCGCAGCGGGCAAGACGTTCTCAAGGCCTGGGCCCTGGGCGCGCGTGGCACCTTAATAGGCCGCGCCATGGTTTATGGCCTGGGTGCCATGGGCGAGGCCGGCGTGACCAAAGCCCTGCAAATCCTGCACAAAGAGCTGGACATCACCATGGCCTTTTGCGGCCACACCGATTTACAAAACGTCGATAAATCGATTTTGTTGCCGGGGACTTTTCCTACAACTTGATGCAAAAACATCTGATGTAATTTCATCAGATACAATGCGCTGATGCGTACGACTTTTGATCTGGACGACGATGTGCTGGCGGCGGCTAAAGCCCTGGCAAAAGCGCGCCAAACCACGGCGGGACGGCTTATTTCAGACACCATGCGCCGGGCTATTCAAATGGGATTGGCCGACGAAGCAGCCCCCGCACCGGTTGGCGCGGCATCGCTTGGGGTGTATGGTTTCAGGCCACTGAGCCCCGCAGGCCAACATATAGTGACCAGCGAAGAAGTGCGCAGCCTGCGCGAAGAAGCCGGCGACTGAGCATGCGCGCCCTGCTCGACACCAGCGTGCTGATTGCGCTGTTGGACGCCAACCACTTACAACACCCACTGTGCACGCGATGGCTTGCGACGCAGCAAGATGGCTGGGCCAGCTGCCCCATCACGCTCAATGGCTGCATCCGCATTCTTTCGCAGCCCCAATACCCTAACCGCTTGCCTATGCAAACCGTGGCCAAGGGCCTTCAAGAGGCCATGGCCCACCCCATGCACCGCTTTTGGCCGGACGAGATCAACCCCTTGGCCGCCGACGCGCTGGATTGGCAACGCTTGATGCGGCCTGCCGAAATCACCGATGCCTATTTGTTGGCACTGGCGGTGCACCACCAGGCTTGTCTGGTCACCTTAGACCAGGGCATTTCGCTGGCCTGGGCGCACGGAGCCAGCGCTGCGAATTTGCGGGTTTTGGTGTGAGCCGAGCGACCTGCATCGGCCGGTGGGTGCAGCCCCTTGTGCGCGCAAGGTACAGCACATAAATTTGGCAAGGCCTGTGACGCTGCGCCGCATCGCCCACCTGGACATGGACGCGTTTTATGCGTCGGTGGAGTTATTGCGCTACCCACAGCTCAAGGGTTTGCCCGTGGTCATTGGTGGCGGGCGCCGCAAGATTGACGAAGACCTGATGCTGGGCGATACCAGCCGCGCTTTGCATGAAATCCCGGTGTCCGAGTTTCCGCTGCTGCGCGACTACACCGGCCGCGGCGTTATCACGACGGCCACCTATGCGGCCCGCCAGTTTGGTGTGGGCTCGGCCATGGGCTTGATGAAGGCGGCCAAACTTTGCCCGCAGGCCGTACTGCTGCCGGTGGACTTTGCGCAATACCGGCATTATTCGCAGCGCTTTAAATCCATCATTACCGAGATTGCACCGCTGATGGAAAACCGGGGGGTCGATGAGGTGTATATCGATTTCACCGGCGTACCCGGCGGCCAGCGCGAAGCTGGTCGCGTGCTGGCGCGCTTGATACAGAAGGCGATTTTTGAAGACATAGGCCTGACCTGCTCGGTCGGCGTCGCGCCCAACAAGCTGCTGGCCAAGATGGCCAGCGAATTCAACAAACCCAATGGCATCTCCATCGTCATGGAAGCAGACTTGCAGCCCCTGGTCTGGCCGCTGGCCTGCCGCAAGATCAACGGCATTGGCCCCAAAGCCGATGCCAAACTCAAAAGCCACGGCATTGAAACTATTGGCCAGTTGGCGCAGCGGGACCCGGCATGGCTAGTGCAAACCTTTGGTAACAAAACCGGCGCTTGGCTGCATGAGGCCGCCTGGGGCCGCGACAGCCGAGCGGTAGTCACCGAAAGCGAGCCGGTCAGCATGAGCCGCGAAACGACTTTCGACCGGGATTTGGATGCGGTGCACGACCGTGCCGAGTTAGGCGCGGTGTTCACCCGCTTGTGCGAACAAGTCGCCGCTGACTTGCAGCGCAAAGGCTATGTCGGCCGGACGATAGGTATCAAGCTGCGCTACGCCGATTTCCAAATTGCCACGCGCGACCACAGCCTGCCCCATTACACCGCCGACCCCATAGAAATTCGCCGCGCAGCGGGGCTGTGCCTCAAGCGCGCGCCGCTGCAAAAGCGCTTGCGTCTCCTCGGTGTCAGGGTGGGCTCGCTGCTGCGCGCCGAGGACGCTAAGCTACTACCCACCGAACCGGAGACCCCCCATGAGCGCAATGCATTGCTTTTCCCTGACGATTGAAAACCACATCGCCCATTTGGTGCTCAAGCGCGCCGAGGCGCTCAACACCATGGGGCCACGCTTTTGGGGTGAGTTGGATACCGTGCTCACCGATTTGCACAAAAACAATGCCGCCCGCGCGCTGGTCATCAGCAGCACCGGCAAGCATTTCAGCGCCGGCATGGCCCTGGACGCTTTCGCCGGCTCCGTGCAGATGGACGACCAGTCGCCCGAAGGCCGGGCCGCGATTTTTGATAGCTTGAGCGCCATGCAGGCCACCTTTACCAAACTGGAGACGCTGCGCATTCCCGTGATTGCGGCTTTGCAAGGCGGTGTCATTGGCGGCGCGGTGGACATGGTGACCGCCTGCTGCATTCGCTATGGCAGCAAAGATACGTTTTTCTGCATCCAGGAGATCAATATCGGCATGGTGGCCGATGTCGGCACCTTGCAGCGCCTGCCCAAACTGGTGCCTCTGGCAGTGGTCAAAGAACTGGCCTACACCGGAAGGCGTATGGGTGCCGACAAAGCGCTGGGCTATGGCCTGCTCAACGCGGTGTTTGACACCCACGAGCAAACGGTGCAAGCGGCCTTGCAATGCGCCGCCGAGATTGCATCCAAACCGCCTGTTGCCATCTGGGGCACCAAGCAAGCCGTGCACTACGCGCGCGACCACACCGTGGATGAAGCGCTCAAGCAAATGGGCTGGCTACAAGCAGCCATCTGGAGCAACCGCCATGTGGGTGAAGCGGTGACCGCGTTTCAAGGCAAACGCACCGGTAACTACCCGGACCTGGCCGAACTCAAGTCCTTTACCGATTTGGCCTGAGCCCGCTTACTGCCGCGCCGTACGCGTATTGGCCGGGGGCTTTTGCGGATGGCTGGTACGAAAGGGGTTGATGTCCAGGCCACCGCGTCGGGTGTAGCGGGCATAAACCGATAGCTTAATCGGTTTGCAGCGCGTCCATAGGTCCATGAAGATGCGCTCCACGCACTGCTCATGAAATTCATTGTGGTTGCGAAAACTGACCAAATACTGGAGCAGGCCTTCTTGGTCGATGGCGTCGCCGGTATAGCTGATTTGCACACTACCCCAATCGGGTTGGCCAGTGACTAGGCAATTGCTTTTGAGCAAATTGCTTACCAACACTTCGCTCACCGGCGCCTCGCCTTGCATTACGCGCAGTAAATCCGGCGCTGGGCTGTAGCGGCTGCATTCAATGTCCAGCCGGTCCAGGCTCAGACCGTCTAATTCGTAAATGGGTTCGCGGTCAAACAGCTCAGGCGCAATCAAGCGCAGGCCCACCGTGCCCTGTACCGGCGCGCCACGCCACAAGGCCTCGGATACGTCTTTGCGCAGACAAGCCAAAACCGCCTCGCTGTCGGCAAACACGGTGTTATTTAAGCTGTTGAGGTAGAGCTTGAAGGACTTGCTCTCCACGATGTTGGGGCTTTCGCAAGGCACGGTGAAATGCGCCAGCGCCAGTTGGGGCTTGCCGCGCGGGTTGAGCCAGCTCAGCTCAAACGCCGTCCACATATCAGCGCCAAAAAATGGGGGGTCACCGGCGATACCCAATTCGCTACGCTTATCCGCACGCGGCAGCGGGAATAAAAGGCTGGCGTCGTACTGGTCTATGTAGCTGGAGGCTTTGCCCAGTGGGGACTGCTCGGGTTTGGCCGAGGCGGATGTGGTGTTCATAGCTCTTTAGGCGCCCGCCAGTTTGCGGCGAAAGACCAGACGCTCTGGCGTGGACACTTTGGCTGCCAGGTTGTAGCCGTCGCCCGCGAACTGCCGCAATTGCTCCGGTTTTTCTACGCGCTGCTCAATCGCAAACCGCATCATGGCGCCGCGCGCGCGTTTGGCATTGAAACTGATAATTTTGTACACCCCGTTTTTATAGTCTTCAAACACACATTCAATCACCCGCGCTTTAAGCAACTTGGGCTTGACGGATTTGAAATACTCTTGCGAGGCCAGGTTCACCAGCACCGGCTCGGCATCGCCATGCAAGCGTTCATTGAGGTAATCGGTGATGCGGCTACCCCAAAACTGGTACAGATCAGCCCCTTGCTCGGTGGGCAAGCGTGTTCCCATTTCAAGGCGGTAGGGCTGCATCAAGTCCAAGGGCCGCAGCACGCCGTACAAACCGCTGAGCACGCACACATGCGCTTGCGCCCAGGCCAGCGCCTCCTCATCCATGGCGCGGGCGTTCAGGCCGTCATAGACATCGCCATTAAAGGCCAGCAGCGCCTGGCGGGCATTTTTTTCGGTCGCGCGCGGCGACCAGGCGTGGTAACGCGCCACGTTCAGTCCGGACAGCGCGTCGCTCAAATCCATTAACTCGGAAATTTGCGGTGGGGTGTATTGGCGTAAGACCTTGATCAGGGATTGCGACTGTTTCACAAACAGGGGCGCCGAATGCGTCTGCACCTTGAGCGGCGTTTCGTAATCCAGGGACTTGGCGGGCGAGAGAACAAACTGCATGGTCTTAGAAAGGTGCGAAGGGCAAAGCCTGATTGTCGCCGCAAGCGCGGCAGCGCTGCTCGCTTACTGGGGCATTTCAACCACGGCAGCCGTCAAGCGGCGCACTAGCGGCAACACCGCCAACAAGGTCGGGAAGGCGATCAACCAGGACAAGCCCCAGGAGCCTAACCATAGTTGCAGCACGCCAGGCGCAAAGCCCACGCCGCGCAAGGTACTGATTCCTGAAATCAAGCAAGTCATGATGCAGGAAAGAAGCAAGGGCAAGACGATTACGGCATAGCGCGCGGGCAGTTTGCGAAAGGCGGACGGCTGTGATGGCGAATTTTCCATGGGCGCGATGGTAACTGCCAAGCGGCCAAGCGAGCACCCGCACCCGCAGCCGTATCTGACCCCGACCGCCCGTGGCAGTCTCCTCTGTAAAATTGACGCTCTTTCCCCTGCAGCACCGCCCTGCGGCGACTGCCACCCAAACCAAAGCCCCATGTCCACACCACCTCCTGACCAGCCCGGATTGCAATCCCTGTCCAAGTCTTTTGAGCCTGCCGCCCTAGAGGCGCATTGGGGTCCCGAGTGGGAAAAACGCGGTTACGGCCTAGCGGGCGTACGCGGCAGCGGCCAGGCAGACGCCAGCCAGCCGTCTTTTGCGATTCAGCTACCACCACCCAATGTGACCGGAACGCTGCACATGGGCCATGCGTTTAACCAAACCATCATGGACAGCCTGACGCGCTACCACCGTATGCGCGGCCATAACACCGCCTGGGTGCCGGGCACCGACCATGCGGGCATCGCCACCCAAATCGTGGTGGAGCGCCAACTGCAAGACAAGGGCATCAGTCGCCACGCCATGGGCGCTACTCCAACCGAGGCACGCAAAAACTTTATCGCCAAGGTGTGGGAGTGGAAAGAAGAATCGGGGAACACGATCACCCGCCAGATGCGCCGCATGGGCGACAGCGTGGACTGGAGCCGCGAGTACTTCACCATGGACACCAAGCTTTCGGGCGTGGTCACCGAAACCTTTGTGCGCCTGTATGAACAAGGCCTGATTTACCGGGGCAAGCGTTTGGTGAACTGGGACCCGGTGCTCATGAGCGCGGTCTCTGACCTGGAAGTCGAAGCCACCGAGTCCGAAGGCAAGATGCATTACATCTGCTACCCCTTTGCTGATGGTCCGCAGTTGATTGACGGCGTGCTGCAAAAAGGCATGACGATTGCCACCACCCGCCCCGAAACCATGATGGCCGATGGCGCGCTGGCGGTACACCCCGAGGACGATCGCTACCAACACCTAGTAGGAAAAATGGTCGATCTGCCCTTGTGCGACCGGCAAATTCCCATCATCGCCGACGACTTTGTAGACCGCGCTTTTGGGTCGGGCTGCGTCAAGATCACGGGCGCGCACGACTTCAATGACTACGCCTGCGCGCAAAGGCACGATCTGCCACTCATCACCATCTTTACCCTGGATGCCAAAGTCAACGAAAACGGCCCACCGGCCTACCAAGGTCTGGACCGCTTTGACGCGCGCAAGGCAGTAAACCGCGATCTGGAAGCCCAAGGTTTGATGCTGGAAATCAAACCGCACAAAATGATGCTTCCGATTTGCGCCCGTACCGGCCAGGTGGTAGAGCCCATGCTGACGGACCAGTGGTTTGTGGCCATGAACAAGGTCAGCGACAAAGACCCCACCGGAAAAAGTATCGCGCAAAAAGCGATTGACGCAGTGCAGTCGGGCGAAGTGAAATTTGTGCCCGAAAACTGGGTCAATACCTATAACCAATGGATGAACAACATCCAGGACTGGTGTATCAGCCGCCAATTGTGGTGGGGTCATCAGATACCTGCCTGGTACACCGATGGCACCTTGGTCGATGGCGCAAATTTCATTGTGGCCACCACGCAAGAGGCCGCGCTTGCCAAAGCCCAAGCAGCCGGTTACCAAGGCCCCCTGCGTCGCGACGAAGACGTCCTGGACACCTGGTACTCCAGCGCCCTCGTACCCTTTAGCACCATGGGCTGGCCCAATAGCGCGCCGGGGGCTGACGATGGGGTCGGAACCGGTCTTGCTCCTACTCGCTCCGCTCGAAATGTCGCTGCGACCGGCTCCGACCCCATCGCCAGCGGCGACACGAGCGGCGATGCCAACAACCCGCAGGAGCGCGCCGGGCTTGGACGCAGCGATTTGGCGCGCGAAGCACGTATGAGCAAGACCGAGTCCGGTGCGCTCCGGAGCGACAGCGAAAACACCGCGAGTGACTACGACCTCTACCTCCCCAGCAGCGTATTGGTCACCGGCTACGACATCATCTTCTTCTGGGTCGCCCGCATGATCATGATGACCACGCACTTCACCGGCCGCGTGCCCTTCAAAGACGTGTACATCCACGGCCTGGTGCGCGACGCACAGGGCAAAAAAATGAGCAAGTCCGAAGGCAATGTGCTCGATCCGGTGGACCTGATCGACGGCATTGCCCTAGCACCTTTGCTGGACAAGCGTAGCCTAGGTTTACGCAAACCCGAGACTGCGCCGCAAGTGCGTAAAAACACGGAGAAAGAATTCCCCGAGGGCATCCCGGCCTACGGCGCAGACGCCTTGCGCTTTACCTTTGCCGCGCTGGCCAGCCTAGGCCGCAATATCAACTTTGACAGTAAGCGCTGCGAAGGCTATCGCAATTTTTGTAACAAGCTGTGGAACGCCACCCGCTTTGTACTGATGAATTGCGAAGGCCAGGACTGCGGCTTGCAAGAGCACACCAAAGAACAATGTACTCCCCCGCGCATGGGCGCCGATGGGCAAGATATTGCCGCCGGCCCTTTCTACCAATACCTCAAATTCAGCCAGGCCGACCGCTGGATTAGCTCGGTATTGCAGCAAACCGAAGACCAGGTAGCCAAAGGCTTTGCCGAATACCGGCTAGACAATGTAGCCACCGCCCTCTATGAGTTTGTGTGGAACGAATACTGCGACTGGTACCTGGAAATTGCCAAAGTGCAAATCCAAAATGGCGACTCAGCGCAGCAGCGCGCAACCCGCCGCACGCTGATTCGAACCCTGGAAGCCATCTTGCGTCTGGCGCATCCGGTCATTCCGTTTATCACCGAAGAACTCTGGCAAAAAGTCGCACCCGTGGCCGGTCTGGGCGGGCCTTCAGTCAGCATTGCGCGCTACCCAGAGGCGCAACTGAACAAGGTGGACCTGCAAGCCATTGCCAATGTCAACCAGCTCAAAGCCCTGGTTGATGCCTGCCGCAATTTGCGTGGCGAAATGAATGTGTCCCCAGCCACCAAAATGCCGCTGTTCGCGCTGGGCAATGCCGACTTTATGCGCGCCAATGCCAAAGTTTTACAAGCGCTAGCCAAGCTCAGCGATGTGAAAGTGTTTGACGACGAAGCCGCTTGGCAAAGCGCAGCGCAAGCCGCGCCCGTGGCCGTAGTGGGCGAAATACGCATGTGCTTGTTCATCGAGGTAGATGTGGCTGCAGAAAAAGTGCGCCTGTCCAAAGAAATCGCGCGCTTAGAAGGCGAAATATCCAAGACCCAGGGCAAGCTGTCCAATGAAGCCTTCGTGGCGAAAGCACCGCCCACTGTGATCACCCAAGAGCGCCAGCGCATGGCAGATTTTGAAAGCACCTTGTCCAAGGTGCGGGGGCAACTGGAGCGCCTGGCTTAAAGGTGCTGCGCCCCTGAAGTCCCCAATGATGGGCGGGGATCAAGCCGTAACCAGTACGCTAAGGCATTGATTTGATTGGTATTTTTTGACGTAAATGAATTTACTCAATACAATGAGATAAATTACTCAATGTACTGCGCAAATACAAAATGCCCATCGCCCGTTGGCGGTGCGTCATGCCCACAGTGAAATAAAGCACCGGCAACTGGCATCACGTCCGCCTGGAGTTGGCGTCTTCACTTGTCCCCACTAGCCAACTTGTGAAGCCGCTGCAACAATTCCCCCGCATCCGTACCCAGCTGCAATAGCCCGCGCACCGCGGAGTTAAGAAAACCTTGCGCCACCATGCTGTCCAGCATGACGATCAGCGGGTCGTAGTAGCCGGCCACGTTGAGCAAGCCAAAGGGCTTGTGGTGCATGCCCAGTTGGTACCAGGTCCAGATTTCAAACAGTTCTTCAAAAGTACCTATGCCGCCGGGCAGGGCCACAAACGCATCGGCGCGCTCGAACATCATGGTTTTGCGGGTGTGCATGTTGTCCACTACATGCAACTCGGTCAGGCCGGTGTGGCCCACTTCTTTTTCTATCAGGGTTTGTGGAATCACGCCGTACACCGTGCCCCCTGCGGCCAGTGTGGCATCGGCCACCATGCCCATCAACCCAACGTTACCGCCGCCATAAACCAACTCCCAGCCCTGGCTACCGATCAAGGCTCCGGTATCGCGCGCCGACTGTGCAAAGCGCGGATCGGCGCCTGGGCGCGAACCGCAATAGACACAAATCGAGAAGTTGGCGGACTGTGCGGTGGACATAGCAATTTCGGGCAAGGGGTTCACATTGATGACGCCCGGCTCAACGCCTGCGCATCAGGTGAATAAATTCCTTGTCCACAGTTTGCTGATCCAACAAGGTATTGCCGGTTTGCTTGGCAAAGGCTTGGAAGTCGCGCACCGAGCCGGGGTCGGTGGCGATGACTTTGAGCACTTCTCCGCTTTGCATATCGGCCAGCGCGCGTTTGGCTTTGAGTATGGGCAAGGGGCAGTTCAGACCTCGGCTGTCCACTTCTTTGGCGATGGTGTATTCGGTGCTCATGGTGCCCTTGGGAAATTAAGTTTCAGAACGCGGGGCGGCGCTTTCCTCGCGCTTGGCCCACTCAATAAATTGCGGTGTGTGCCCGCGCGAACGCAGCCAATCGGCTAGCGCATAGCCAGTGCCTGCAGGCCAGCATTTCAAATCCTCGGGCGCGTACATCCGGTAGTCCACTAGCTCGGGCGATAGCCGCACTTCACCGTGGCAGACCGCGTGGTAGGCAATGATGATTTGGTTCATACGCTGAAAATCGTACACGCCGATCAGGTTCAGGGCATCTGTAGTCAGTGCGGTTTCTTCAGCAATTTCGCGGGCAATGCCTTCTTGGGGTGTTTCGCCTGATTCCATAAAACCGGTAATCAGCGCATACATCTTGCCTGGCCAGGCGGCATTGCGCGCCAGCAGGATGCGGCCGTCGATTTCAATTACCCCGGCCAATACCGGCGTGGGGTTGTTCCAATGGGTAAAGTCGCAGGCGGTGCAGCGCAAGCGCGACTTGTCACCGCCATCTTCCGCTTGCGTCACCCAGGCCAGTGCGGTGGCGCACTGGGGACAAAACTTAAATGCGTGGGTCATGGCGTGCTGAGGGGCTCAAGCGGGGAAAACTCCTGTGGACAGGTAACGATCGCCCCGGTCGCAGACGATAAAAACAATCGTCGCATCTTGCACTTCGCTGGCGATTTGCTGGGCGATCCAGCACGCACCTGCCGCCGAAACACCGGCAAAAATGCCTTCCTCACGGGCCATGCGACGGGTCATGTCTTCGGCATCCATTTGGCTGACCAAACGGATTTCATCGACATAGCTAGCGTCGTAAATTTTGGGCAAATAGTCGGGTGACCATTTGCGTATGCCAGGGATGCGCGAGCCTTCGGCGGGCTGCGCGCCGATGATGCGAATGGCCGGGTTTTGCTGCTTAAGGTAACGCCCTACCCCGGTGATGGTGCCGGTAGTGCCCATGGCACTGACAAAGTGGGTAACGCCACCTGCTGTGTCGCGCCAAATTTCTGGGCCTGTCGTTTCGAAATGGATGCGCGGGTTATCGCCATTGGCAAACTGGTCCAGCACGCGGCCTTTGCCCTCGGCCTGCATGCGGTCGGCCAGGTCGCGCGCATGTTCCATGCCGCCTGTCTTGGGGGTGAGTATGAGTTCGGCGCCAAAGGCCTTCATGGTTTGGGCGCGCTCTATGGACAAGTCCTCGGGCATGATGAGCACCATGCGGTAGCCCATGATGGCGGCGGCCATGGCCAGCGCAATGCCGGTGTTGCCGGAAGTGGCCTCTATCAAGGTATCGCCGGGCCGGATGTCGCCGCGCTCTTGCGCGCGGCCGATCATGGAGACCGCAGCGCGGTCCTTTACCGAACCAGCCGGGTTATTGCCCTCCAACTTGCCCAAAACGATGTTGCGGCGCGCTTGGTTGTCCGTTGCACCTATGCGCTGCAAGGCCACCAGGGGCGTATTTCCGATAAGATTTTCGAGTGTGCGGTACGTGCTCATGGGGCTAACTTTGCCACAAAGGCTTTACACCAGGTGAGCGCAAGGACTCGGCGCAGGCAAAACGGTTTTTACAGCGCAAATATTTTTCCGGGATTCAAAATATTGTGCGGGTCTAATGCCTGCTTGATAGCACGCATCATGGCCACCGCACCCGCGCCGGCTTCGTGCACCAGAAACTCCATTTTGTGCAGGCCCACGCCGTGCTCACCGGTGCAGGTGCCCCCCAGACGCAATGCGCGGGCCACCAGTTGCGCATTAAGTTGTTCGGCGGTTTCGCGCTCTTTGGCGTTGTCCGGGTCTATCAGGTAGCCCATATGGAAATTGCCGTCACCAACGTGGCCGACCATGAAGTAAGGTATGCCCGCCGCATTGGCTTCGTCCACTGAATCGAGCAGCGCATCGGCCAGTTTGGAAATGGGCACGCAGGTATCGGTAGTCACGCAACGGCAACCCGGGCGAGACTGTATGCCGGCAAAGTAGGCGTTGTGGCGCGCGGTCCATAAGCGAGTGCGCTCTTCGGGCGTGTCGGCCCACTGAAAGCCATGGCCGCGGTTGTCGCTGACGATTTCTTGCACCGTGGCAATTTGCTCCTGCACACCGGCAGGTGAGCCATGGAACTCCATCAGCATCATCGGCCCTTCGGTCAGGTCCAGTTTGGAATGCTGGTTGACCATGCGCACGGTATTGCCGTCGAGCAATTCGCAGCGCGCAATCGGCACGCCGAGCTGAATAATTTGGATAGGGGTGTTGACCGCGTCGGCTAATGACGAAAAAGCGCAGGTCGCGGCCATTACCGCCTCGGGCAAGGGGTACAGCTTGAGCGTGATTTCGGTGATCACGCCTAGCGTGCCTTCGCTACCCACCATCAGGCGCGTCAGGTCGTAGCCCGCCGAGGACTTTTTCGCACCGGTGCCGGTGCGTATGACTTCGCCGCTGGCAGTGACCACTTGCAGCGCCAGCACGTTTTCGCGCATGGTGCCGTAGCGCACGGCGTTGGTCCCGCTGGCGCGGGTGGCGCACATGCCGCCCAGGCTGGCGTCCGCGCCGGGGTCAATCGGGAAAAACAAGCCTGCCGATTTCACCGCTTCATTAAGCTGCTTGCGGGTGACACCCGGTTGCAAGGTCACGGTCAAGTCATCGGCATGGATGGACAGCACCTGGTTCATGCGGCTGAGGTCCAGGCTGATGCCACCCTGTACGGCCAGCAAATGGCCCTCTAGCGAAGAGCCCACGCCAAATGGAATGACTGGCGCACCGAATTGCGCGGCCAATTGCACCGCGGCAGCGACGTCCTCGGTGGACTGTGCAAACACCACGGCTAGCGGGGGCGGGGCTTGCATGGCCGATTCGTCGCGCCCGTGCTGCTCGCGCACCGCCATGGCGGTGGAGCATTGGGCGCCAAAACGCGCTTGCAATTGCTCTAAAAACGCCGGCGCGATAGCGCGCTCGGCAACCGATGGCATGAGCGAAACGGCAGTCAGTGGTGCGTTCATAGCCTAAATCCTTCTAATTAGGGCTGCGGGTAGCTAAGAGTGCCAAGCATAACGCCAGCCCCACCCGCCATTGCGGGGGTCGCTAAGATAGCGGCGCGCCAAATCGGCGCCAGCCATCCCTTACCCGAGACACCTCCCATGACGATTTCCATGTACCACGCCAGCGCGCCGCGCCTGGTCAATGCCTTGACCAATTTGTCCGCCCTCCTGAGCAAAGCCCAAGCCCACGTGGACGCCAAAAAAATAGACCCAGCCGCCCTCATCGATTTCCGGCTCTACCCCGACATGTTGAGCTTTAAGCGGCAAATTCAGATCGCTAGCGACACCTGCAAAGGCGTGATAGCCCGCCTGGCCGGGGTAGACATCCCCGCCTACGAGGACACAGAGCAAAGCTTTGCAGACTTGCAAGCGCGCATCGCCAAGACCATCGCCTTCATCGAAACCTTTACCCCGGCGCACATTGACGGCACCGAGGACAAAGATATTGTGACCAAGCGCGGCGATACCGAAACCCACTACAAAGGCATGCAGTTTTTGCTTGGGCACGCCTTGCCCAATGTGTACTTCCATGTAGCCATGGCCTATAGCATCCTGCGCCACAATGGGGTGGAAGTTGGCAAACGCGACTACCTCGGCAAAATCTAGAACCCTCCGATCTCGGCCTCGGCATTGGACCGGGTTGGCTGCACAACACCCACCACAGGAGACGCCTATGTTCCCCACCGCGATTGCCGGCAGCCTGCCCAAACCCGATTGGCTTGCCGAGCCGCAAAAGCTCTGGCCCCAATGGCGCGCCAGCGGCCAAGCCTTGGAGCAAACCAAGGCCGATGCCACGCTGCTTTGGATTAAAACCCAAGAGGACGCGGGCCTGGACGTCATCGGCGATGGTGAACAGGCGCGCCAGCATTTTGTGCATGGCTTTGTCGAACAGGTCGAAGGCATCGACTTTGAAAACAAAGTGCGCATGGGCATACGCGACAACCGCTACGACGCTATGGTGCCACAGGTGATGGGGCCGCTGCGCCTCAAAGGCCGGGTGCATGCGATGGAGGCGCAACTGGCCCGGGCGCATACCAAACGCACCCTGAAATTCACGCTGCCCGGCCCGATGACGATTGTCGATACCGTAGCCGATCAGTACTACGGCGGCGGGCGCGAAGGCCGCATCAAAATGGCGTTTGCCTTTGCCGAACTCCTCAATGCCGAGGCGCTCGCGCTGCAAGCCGATGGCGTGGACATCGTGCAATTTGACGAGCCGGCTTTCAATGTCTATATGGACGAAGCGGCCGACTGGGGCGTGCAAGCGCTGGAGCGCGCCGCCCAGGGCTTGACCTGCAAAACGGCGGTGCATATTTGCTACGGCTACGGCATCAAAGCCAACACCGATTGGAAAACCACCCTGGGCCATGAATGGCGCCAGTATGAAAAAGTGTTTCCAGCGCTCGCCAAAAGCAGCATCGACCAAGTCAGTCTGGAATGCGCGCATTCGCACGTACCCATGGATTTGATGGCTTTGCTGGAGGGCAAGGAAGTGATGGTCGGCGTGATTGATGTGGCCTCCGACGTGGTAGAGACGCCCGAGGAAGTGGCCGACACCATCGGCCGCGCCTTGCAGTTTGTGCCCAAAATGAAGCTCACTGCCTGCACCAACTGCGGTATGGCGCCTATGGACCGCAGCATTGCCACGCGCAAGTTGTACGCCCTGGCCCAGGGTGCTGAGCTCGCGCGCCAGCGCCATGGTTAAAGCTCCTTAGCAATCAACCCCTTGGCAAATCATTAACCGCAAAAACAGCGCCCATGTCCAAAACCATTGAGTTCTTTTTTGATTTCGGCAGCCCTACCACCTACCTGGCGAACACCCAGTTACCCAAGTTGGCGCAACAATGCGGCGCACACCTGGTCTACCGACCCATGCTGCTAGGCGGCGTGTTCAAAGCTACCGGCAATGCCAGCCCCGTCACCGTGCCGGCCAAGGGCCGCTGGATGGGCGTGGACATACAACGCTGGGCTGAGCACTACGGCGTGCCCTTTGCCTTCAACCCGCATTTCCCTATCAACACCCTGCCCCTGATGCGCGGCGCCTGCGGCATGCAAATGCGCCATCCCGATGCTTTGGGGCGCTATATCGATGCGGTTTTCGAGGCTATGTGGGTCAAGCCCTGCAATATGGGCGACCCGCAGGTGTTGGCGCAAGTACTGGGCGCCGTCGGTTTTGAGGCGCAGGCATTTATGGACTTGATTGCAGACCCGCAGGTTAAGGCCCAACTCATCAGCAACACCGACGAAGCCGTGGCGCGCGGGGTGTTTGGTGCACCCACTATGTTTGTGGGTGACCAACTATTTTTCGGTCAGGACCGGTTCGATTTTGTGCGCCACGCCCTGGCCTGAAAAACCTACGCGCTGCCCCTGCCAAAGATTAAGGAAACCCTATGCATCGCGTTGCCATCAGCAGCACCGGCCTGTTTACCCCGCCACACACCATCAGCAACGAAGAGTTGGTGCAGGCCTATAACGACTACGCCGCGCTAGAAAACACCCGCCATGCCGAGGCGATTGCCGCCGGCACGCACAGCGCTCTCACTGAGTCGAGTGTCGAGTTCATCGAAAAAGCCTCGGGCATCAAAAGCCGTTACGTCATGGAAAAACTTGGCGTGCTGGACCCGGAGCGTATGCGTCCGCGCTTTACACTCCGCCCAGATAGCGAGATTTCTATGATGGCTGAGATCGGCGTGCAAGCCTGCCAGGAGGCATTGCGCGCGGCCGGTAAGACAGTTGCCGATGTGGACGGCCTGATTTGCGCCGCCGCCAATATGCAGCGCCCCTACCCGGCCATGGGTGTGGAAATTCAGACGGCGCTGGGCGTCCATGGGTACGCCTTTGATATGAACGTGGCTTGTTCCTCGGCCACGTTTGCTTTGGAGCTGGCCTACAACGCGGTGCGCACCGGCCAGTCGCGTGCGGTACTGGTGGTCAACCCGGAAATTACCTCGGCGCATTTGGCCTGGAAAGACCGCGACTGCCATTTCATCTTTGGCGACGTCTGCACCGCCATCTTGGTGGAGCGCCTCGACCTGGCGCCGCAGGGCGCTTTTGAGATTCTGGGCACGCGCTTGCTCAGTACGTTTTCGAACAATATCCGCAACAACCAGGGTTTTATGTCGCGCGCCGAAGACCGCGACCCGGACGACCGGGACCAGCTCTTTCGCCAGGAAGGGCGCAAAGTCTTCAAGGAAGTCTGCCCCATGGCGGCCGAGCACATCGAAAGCCACTTACAAAGCCTGGACTTGACACCCGCGCAGGTGCGCCGCTTCTGGCTGCACCAGGCCAATTTGTCCATGAACCAGTTCATCATCCGCCGCCTGCTCGGGCGCGATGCCAGCGCCGACGAAGCGCCCGTCATATTGGACGAATTTGCCAACACCGCCTCGGCCGGGTCGATCATCTCTTTTCACCGCAACAAAGCGGACATCCAAAGCGGCGAAACCGGCGTCATTTGCTCCTTTGGCGCGGGTTATTCGATCGGCAGCGTGATTGTGCGCAAGACCTGAGCCGCGGACATCAGCGCGGGCCGCAATCCCCGCGCAAGGCCGGCACAGGTTTAAATCAGTGTCCGCTGCAAACGCAGCTCGGCGATGGTATGACCTACTACTTGCACTTCGCGCTCGGCACCCGGTTCGCGCTTGAAGCCAGCCAGTTCAAAAAAGCGCAAGGCCGTTTTGTTGCGTGCTTGCATCCACAAGGTGACGTCGATACAACCTTCGTCATGTAAACCCTGGCGCGCCGAATGCCACAAAGACAGGCCCACGCCCAGGCCCTGGAAATCCGGGTGCACATAGATGTCGGTAATCTCACCGGTAGTTTGGCGGCTGGCCTCGTCGCGGCTGCGGTCAAAGCCGACAAAGCCGACGATGCGCTCGCCGTGCATGGCCGCCATCACCTGGGGCTCGGCAAACTCAATCGCCTCGCGCCAATAGGCCTGGCGCTTGTCCTGGCCCAAGGGAGCTAATTGGTCGGTGCCCAATAAGGACTGGTAGGTTTCAAGCGCTACCTGCGCATACAAATCACTAATCGCTTTGGCATCGCGCACGACGGTGGCGCGTACCGGAAAAACAGAGGTGCTGGACATGGGAACTGCAATCACAAAAAAACGAAACAAAGGCCAAGCCGATTGTCGCAGGATTGCGAGGGGCTTGAAGCGCCCTAACCGTGCAGGGCGTTAAGCTTTGCCCCATGCGCCAGGATAAAACAAGCCCCCTACTGAGCCCGCTTTGGCGCCTGGCGCTGTGTTGCTGGCTGCTAGGCGTGTGCCTGGTAGCACAGGCTGCTCCGTTTGAGGACAGCATGGCCCAGCGCGCCTTGGCGTGCACTGGCTGCCACGGACCCCAGGGGCGCTCTGGCCCTGACGGTTACTACCCACGCATAGCTGGCAAGCCCGCAGGCTATTTGTATAACCAGTTGGTCAACTTGCAACAAGGGCGGCGCAACTATCCGCTGATGCAAAGTCTGCTCGC
>CANNEW010000004.1 GCA_947503685.1 Comamonadaceae bacterium
CGAGGCGGCGCCAATGCGGGCCACCGTGGGTTCCACCCAGTGGGGTAGCGAAAAACCCAGCAAGTTTGCCGCCAAGCCGCTGGTGGTAGCGATGATTAAGGGGTTGCGCAATAACTCTCGCCCAAAGCCGCGATCGCTGCCGCGTGCCATGGGCCAGACCGCTGCCACATTGGCTAAGGGCACGCAAAAGCCGATCAAGACGGCGATGGACAGCAAGCCTGCGGGGCCGCCCAGTCTTTCGGCCAGGGCCAGGCCGATAAATGAATTGAAACGAAAGCCCACTTGCGCTGCCGCTGCGTGCTCGCGCCGGTCAATATGTCTTGCGAGGCCCGGTAGCAAGGGCAGGCTGTAGGCCAGAGCCACGCCGCTTGCCAATACGCCCAAGCCACCGGCCAGCAGGCGCGAGGCGTCACCCAGGTCCAGCGGGCTTTTGATGATGGAGTGAAACAAGAGGGTTGGAAACAACAAGTAGTACACCAGCGCGTCCACCTGGCTCCAAACGCTGCGGTTCAGGGCGGTATGTCGGCAGATCAGATAGCCCAGCAAGATAAGGGAAAACTCGGGCAGCAGAAGTAGGGCGTAGCTCACCCGCAGGAGGATACCAGTGCAAGCGCGAAGCGTCGGGCCACCGACGGGGCGGAGCAGGTTGGGACCTATGGGCCCACGCGGTGTGGCCGCTTTGGTGTGGGCCTGGCGGGCTTCGTTGTAGTATTGCCGCTTACCATGAAGGTCGCTGCGCTTGGCAGCGGCCATTGATCCACAGGAGTTTCCTATGCAGCGTCGCCCCTTAGTCGTTTCCACTTTTATCCTTAGTGCCCTGGTCGCGGCCAGTGGCGTATGGGCCCAGGCCTACCCCAACAAGCCAGTGAAATTGCAGGTGCCGTTTGCGCCCGGCGGCACCACCGACATCGTGGCCCGGGTGATTTCCGATGCCATGGGCAAGGCTCTGGGGCAGAGCGTGGTGGTGGAAAACAAGGCCGGCGGTGGCGGCGTGATTGGCGCCAACGAAACCGCCAAGTCCACGCCCGATGGCTATTCGCTAGGCATGGCCACCGTGTCCACGGTAGCGGCTAACCCGGCCATCAACGCCAAAATCCCGTACAACTCGCTCACCGATTTCACACCGATCATCAATGTGGCGGCCACGCCGAATGTGATTGCAGTGCACCCCAGTTTTCCCGCCAAGGACTACAAGAGCTTTGTCGCCGAACTGAAAAAAAACCCCGGTCAGCATTCCTACGCGTCCTCGGGCACGGGCGGCATCGGGCACTTACAAATGGAGTTGTACAAAAACCTGGCCGGTGTCTTTGTGACCCATATTCCTTACCGGGGCGCAGGCCCGGCGCTCAACGACACCGTGGCTGGCCAGGTGCCGATTATTTTTGACAATATGCCATCGGCTTTGCCTTTCATTCAGGCCAATAAATTGGTGGCCATTGCAGTAGCAGCGCCGCAGCGCCTGTCGCAATTACCCCAAGTGCCGACCTTCAAAGAAGTGGGTTTAGAGCCGGTGAACCGCATGGCGTTTTACGGTATTTACGGCCCCAAAGGTTTGCCCAAAGACGTGGTGGATAAAGTCAATGCCGCAGTACGCAAGGCCTTGGAAGACCCCTCGGTTCGCAAGCGCATCGAGGACACCGGCTCGATCATCATTGGCAACACCCCCGAGCAATTTGCAGAGCAAATGAAGGCCGAATACGCGGTCTATAAGCAAGTGGTAGAGACAGCCAAACTCAAGCTCGACTGAGTTTGCCCAGCCTGCCACCGAGCACCGTGCCTGCATCGGCGAGTGATGCGTCTATCGACGCATTTGTCGATGCGCTGTGGCTGGAAGACGGGCTGGCACTTAACAGCTTGCAGGCCTACCGGCGCGACCTGGTCAAGCTGCAAGCCCATCTGCAAGGCGCGTCGCTGACCAGTTGTTCGCAATGGCAATTGCAGCATTACTTTGCGGCGCAACATGGGGGTAGCAAAGCCACTACCGCCAACCGCCGCCTGACGGTCTTTAAGCGCTACTTCCGCTGGGCACTGCGCCATGGACTGGTGCAGCAAGACCCTACGCTACAGCTTCAATCGGCCAAGCAGGCCTTGCGTGTGCCCAAGACCTTGAGTGAAGCCCAGGTCGAAGCCTTGTTGGCCGCGCCCGATGTGGGCAGCGCCATTGGCGTGCGTGACCGCACCATGCTGGAGCTGATGTACGCCAGCGGCCTGCGGGTGAGTGAACTGGTCGGGCTCAAAGTGTTTCAACTCGGGCTCAACGACAACGTCTTGCGGGTGATGGGCAAGGGCTCCAAAGAGCGCCTGGTGCCCTATGGCGAAGTGGCAAGCCAGTGGCTGGGTAATTACCTGGGCGGCGCCCGCGATGTCTTGCTTGGGGGCAAGCAGACCGAAGCGCTATTTGTGACCACCCGCGGAACCGTTGCGGGCGGCGCCATGACGCGGGTGATGTTTTGGATGCTGGTGAAAAAATATGCGCTGCTGGCTGGCATCCAGGTGCCTTTGTCGCCGCACACTTTGCGTCACGCATTTGCCACGCACTTACTCAACCATGGCGCCGATTTGCGGACGGTGCAACTGCTGCTGGGCCATGCCGATATTTCCACCACTACGATCTACACCCATGTCGCGCGCGAACGCCTGGCCAAGCTGCATGCAGAGCACCACCCCAGGGGATAAGCACAGCGTTTAGTCGGCCCTGCGCGGCTTCAAAAACGGCAGGCTCCACAAACCGCTGGACAAGCTGGTGCCCAAGACGATGACCAGAGCGCAACCCAGCATCCAGTGCGTCACGCCTTCACCCAGCAAGACCACGCCATAGGCAATGGCAAATACCGGGATGGCAAAAGTCACCGTTAATGCGCGGCCTGGGCCGGCGTTGGCAATCAGCCGGAAATACAGGATGTAGGCGCTACCGGTACACAGCACGCCTAGCGCGCTAACGGCCAGCCACGCTTGCGTGCTAGGTGCCTGCGCCGGCCAGTACCAAAGACAAAAAGGCAGCAAAAAAATCGAGGCACCCAACTGGCTGCCGGTGGCCGATACCAACGAGGGCACGCCACCCAAAAAGCGCCGCGTATAGCTGGCGGCAATGCCGTAGCACAGGCAGGCCAGTAGGCTGGCGGCAATGCCCCAGGCGCTGGAGCCGCCCAGGGGATTGGCGTCAAAGCTGGCGTTCTCACTGGCCAATAAGGCAATGCCGGCAAAGCCGATGAGTAAGCCCACCGCGCGCGAACCCGATGGCCGCTCACCCAGCCAGGCCCAGGCGACGAGCGCGCCAAACAAGGGTACGGTGGCATTGAGCACCGAGGACTGGCCGATAGAAATATTTTGCAGCGCAAAGGCGATGCAGACAAAGGGAATGGCCGAATTGATCACCCCGACCAGCAGGACTTTTTTCCAATGCAGCACAAAGTCGGCCCGGTGCCCGCGCAGCAGCATCAAGGGCAGCAGCACGGCGCTGGCGATGATCACGCGCAGCGCGGCGGTGGCCACTGGCCCAAATCCGACCATACTCAGGCGTGTGAATAAAAAAGAAGCGCCCCAGATGGCTGCGAGGGCAATGAAATCAGGTACCCAGCGTGCTGGGCGCGCGTCGCTGACAAGGAGATTCAAATCGCGCTTTCGAGTTGCAGAAGGGCGATCTTACGTGGCAGGCCACCAGCGTAACCGGTCAATTGACCATTGCTACCTATCACGCGATGGCAAGGAACAACGATGCTTAAAGGGTTGCGACCGATAGCTGCCCCGACCGCCCGCACCGCTAAAGGGCGTCCGATGGCTCGCGCAATCGCAGCGTAACTGCGGGTTTGCCCCGGCGCGATCTTGCCTAACTGGCGCCACACCGCTTGTTGAAAGTCGGTGCCAACGCTGTAATCCAGCGGCAGGGAAAAGCCATGGCCTCGCTGTAAAAAATATGCGCGTAATTGCGCATGTGCCAGATCATGAATCGCATGCGCGTTGACAGATGGGAAAGCATCGAGGGTTGGAAAGTGGTCCTGCCCCTCAAACCACAAGCCCAGCAGCCCGTTTGCATTGGCGAGCAGGTGAATCCGGCCCAAGGGGCTGCAGTAAGTCGATTGAACGGCTTGGGGATCAAAGGGTTTCATGGTGCTATGGGGTGTTCAGGTGCGCTGCGCATTGCCGCACGTTGCCAGGCTCGTACGGTGGCGTAACTGCGCCAGGGTCGCCAGGGCTGCGATGCTGCTTGCGCTAAGGCTTTGGCGCCGGGTTCATGCGCCAGGCCCAGCGCCTTGTGTAAGGCTACATCACCGGTGGGAAATGCGTCGGGCCATCGCAATGCCCGCATAGCAATGTATTGCGCCGTCCATGGCCCAATGCCCTCGATGGATTGCAGTCGCTCCAGAGTTACTTGCAGCGGCGCGCCAGGTGCGAGCCGCAAATCCTCCCGCGCCACGGCGCGCGCCAGCCCAATAATGGCGGCCTGGCGTTGGCGCACAATGCCCAGCGCACCCAAAGCCGACGCCGGTAAGTCGGCTAGGCGCGTAGCCTGTGGGAAATAGTGTGTGATTCCTTGCAATGGCATGTGTGCGCTGTCTGCCACGGCAGTGCCGAAGGCCAGTACCAGGCGCGCACTGATTGTGCGGGCCGCAGCGACCGTGATTTGTTGGCCCAGTATCGCGCGCACTGCCAGCTCGAAGCCATCGACCGTGCCCGGCAGGCGCATGCCTTCGGTGCCCGGAAAAGCCGGTGCCAACAAGGCCTCATAGGCCAGGGGATCGGCATCGAGGTCCAGCAAGTGGCGGCATAAGCCCTGTACCTCAAGCAAGGCGGGCCCCAGCGAGACGCTGATTTGCAGCTGTACCAATGTGCTGTTCGGAACAAAGCGCGCCACCATCCAACCCTGGTAGCGGTGAGCACCCTGACCCAGACACAAACTGCGGGCGTAGCGCAGTTGTGCCAGGTCCACCGCTTCCAGCCCGGGCAATGCGCGCTGATGCAAAAAGCCGATCAAATGGGTGGCATCCAGCGGCGGCCGGTAAGCTAATGTGACGCTTAAACCAGCGGCCAGTGGGTGGCCGTTGCTGCTTGCCGGCGCATTCCCAATTCTGAAGGTCCTGCGCATGGAGCCTGGCGTGAGCCGGTAGTGCTTGGCAAACACGGCGTTAAAGCGCCGAGCGCTGCCAAAGCCACTGCGCTGTGCTACCTCGCTGAGGGGCCAGCGGGTATCGGTGAGCCACTGCTTGGCAAATAAGAGGCGGCGCGTTTGCAGGTATTCCAGCGGCGCGATATGCATGTGTTCTTCCATCAGGCGGCGCAAGTGGCGCTCACTGATGCCCAAACGCGCAGCCCAGCTTCGCACGGTCCATTGCACCGAACCGTGACCCTTGGAGACGTCCAATAATTGAAGCGCCTGGCGCACCAACATTACACCGGCGTCTTGCGTGGACCAGTGGTAGAGCCCTGGCGCCGCAGGCGCTAGTTCCGGCCGGCAACGCAAACAGGGACGAAAACCTGCAGCCTCGGCCTGGGCTGGAAGCGCAAAAAAAACGCAGTTTTTTTCCAAGGGAATACGCACTTTGCAGACCGGGCGGCAGTAAATGCCGGTAGAGCGCACGCCGGTAAAAAAATGCCCGTCAAAGCGCGCGTCCCGGGCTTGCAGTGCCCGGTAACAGGCCACGGAATCCATGGAAAGACCGGTGGCTGTGGTAAGTGGTGAGGTCGCATGCAATGGCATGGGCCGATGATACGCAGGACCGGCGTCGCGCTTAGTCAAAATCGGACATGACTTTTACGGGACCTCGTCGTCCGCCTTCGAAAACGGCCCTTTGCCGGGGGCTTAATCTCCGGCAGCAACTTGTATGCTTATATCGGCGTGTTGTCGAGTGCGCACCAAGGCGCGGCACAAGGCCATTATGAAAAAGCAGCCCTGGTGGCTGCATTTTTCAATCGATCATCTTGGCGTTAGCGCCAACACAGGATAGCTAAGCGGGAATTGCCAAACTTAAATCCAACGGGGTCTTGTCGGTCACCAGTTCGCCGGTTTCGATATACACCTTGTGGCCTGCCAAGATGCCATTGAGCAGTTTGGTGTTCATGGACTTCATGACCAGCGTATTGACGAGGTCAAAAAAGGCATTTTTCATAGAATAAGTCATGGTGCCGGTTAACACCGTAGTATTTCCGTTGGGCGCGATGTCCAAGCGGAGTTTGACGGTTTTGAGGCCCGGCATTTTGCGCAGTTCGTAGACCTCTACCGTGACGGTCTGCCCCTCGACCCACTCGGTGACACGTTCTTCTGCGCTGCCGCCCATCATGGTGAAGTCGCAATGCCGGGTGGCACCCACACCGCTGATTTGTACGGAAGTGACGCGCGATTTGCGTACGGCGGGATGGCCGTGACAGATGTTGCCAAAATCCGCCAAGATGGGCCAGACTTTGTGGGTTGGCATGTTGATATCAATGGCTCTTTTTAAGACGGTGAATTTTTCCATATAGTCCTTTTGAAGTATGGGCGGCAGCGTGGTGTCTAATTTTATTATAAAAATAATAATAATTTTATAAAAAATAATAAAAAATAACAAAAACTACCATGCCGCCATGGCAAGCCGCAATTCGGCGGCCTTCAGCCTGGCCAGCGCGGGGGAGCGGGTTGATTGCGGTCTTTATCACCCGCACCGATCGGCTGCTACCGCATTTGTGCCCCATGGTGCAGCAACCGGAGTGCAATTTGCGGCTGTAGGCCTTGCGCCGTGGCTGGCAGCTACCCCTTCTACAATGCGCTTCGCTACGCGCGCGTTGGTCCCCTGCGCATACAAAAAAACTCAAGAACCTTCACAATATGCAACTTTCCCCCACTATTTTTAAAGCCTACGACATCCGGGGCATCGTGCCATCCACCGTGCATGCCGATATGGCGCGCGCTCTAGGCCGCGCTTTCGGCACCCTGGCCATGCGCCAGGGCGAGCGCACGGTGGCCGTAGGGCGTGACGGACGCCTGAGCGGGCCGCTGCTGGCTGGCGCATTAATGCAGGGCTTGCAGGATGCGGGCGTGCAGGTCATCGACATCGGTCCGGCCACCACGCCTATGCTGTACTTTGCCGCCTGCACCTTGTGCAATAGCGGCATCCAGGTTACGGGGAGCCACAACCCACGGGATTACAACGGCTTCAAAATGGTCCTGGGCAGCAAGGCGATTTACGGCGAGGAAATCCAGTCCCTGCGCCGCATCATGGAAGACGAAAGCTGGGATTTGCAAGCCGGTGGTGGCTGTACCCAGGCCGATGTTTTGCCCACGTATCGCGAACGCATCGTAGGTGACATCCAGTTGGCGCGTCCGCTCAAAATAGTGGTGGATTCGGGCAATGGCATCGCCGGGGCCAGCGCGCCGGGCATTTTGCGCGCCATAGGCTGTGAGGTGACAGAGTTGTACAGCGATGTGGATGGCAATTTTCCCAACCACCACCCGGACCCGAGCAAGCCCGAAAATCTGCGCGACCTGATCGCCGCCTTGCAGGCCAGTGACGCCGAGCTGGGCCTGGCCTTTGATGGCGACGGCGACCGCTTGGGAATTGTGACGCGCGATGGCAGCAATATTTTTCCGGACCGGCAAATGATGTTGTTTGCGCAGGACGTGCTGTCGCGCGTGCCGGGCGCTACGATTTTGTTTGATGTGAAGTGCTCGCAGCGCCTGGCTCCGGCCATAGCTGCAGCAGGTGGCGTGCCGCTGATGTTCAAGACCGGCCATTCTTTGATCAAAGCAAAAATGCGCGAGATCGATTCGCCCCTGGGTGGCGAGATGAGCGGGCATATATTTTTCAAAGAGCGCTGGTTTGGCTTTGACGACGGCACCTATGCAGGATGCCGTTTGCTGGAGATCGTCAGCCGTGTCGCCGACTCCAATGCTTTGCTGCACGCCTTGCCCACCAGCTTTTCCACGCCCGAGCTCAACGTGCCCTGCCAAGAAGGCGAAGCGCAGGCCGTAGTGGAACGCTTGGTAGCGGCGGCAAACTTTGCCGCCCCAGCGGTATGCACCACTATCGATGGTTTGCGCGTGGATTGGCCCGATGGTTTTGGCCTGGTGCGTGCCTCCAACACCACGCCAGTGCTGGTGCTGCGCTTTGAGGGCCACGATGCGCAGGCGCTGGCACGCATTGAAGACGCCATGATGATTTTGTTGCGCAGCGTGAAGCCTGATGCGCGGGTTAAAGAGGCTGCGCATTGAAACTTACCGCCTGGCCCCATGCGCATCTTGATCGTTAAGCTTTCCTCCTTGGGTGATGTCATTCAGACCATGGCGGTGGTGCCAGACCTATTGGCGGTGGTTCCAAACGCAGAGATCGATTGGGTCGTAGAAGAAGCGTTTGCGCCCTTAGTGTCTTTGGTGAGCGGCGTGCGTGCCGTCATACCGATTGGACAAAGGCGTTGGCGTAAGTCTTTTTTTAGCGCGCCGACACGCGCAGAACGCCGCGCATTCCACTCCCGACTGCGGCAGGATGCCTATGACGCTGTGATTGACTTCCAAGGGCTGATTAAGTCTGCTTGGGTGGCCCGTGCAGCCCGCCTGCAGCCCGGTGGCTTTAGCGCGACCTACGCCAATGGAAGTGATGCCTGTTCCTACGAGTGGCCGGTTCATTACTTGCTGCAGCGCAGTTTTCCGATGCCGCGCCGTATCCATGCGGTGGCCCGTTACCGTTTGCTGGCAGCGCAGGCATTGGGTTACAGCGGACAGGCGCTACATATGCCGGCGCGTTGCGGCTGGAATTTTGATCTGCATACCGCTGCACCCAAGGCTCCCCCCGAGGTGGTGCTGGCGCATGGCACCACGCGTTCGGATAACGAGTGGCCGGATGCTCATTGGCTGGATTTAGCCCGGCAACTAATTACGGACGGGTTTTCTGTGGGCTTGCCGCACGCGGGGGCGCGGGAGTTGGTACGGGTAAAGGCGCTTGCGGACCAACTGGGCTCGATGGCTTGCGTTTGGCCGTCGCAAAGCCTGGACGCGCTGGCCCGTCGAATGGCTGCCAGTGCTGGAGTGATTGGCGTTGATTCTGGTCTGAGCCATTTGGCAGTAGCGCTTGACTTGCCGCATGTACAGATATTCAGCCAGGACCGCGCGTGGCGTGCCGGGCCGGTGGGGCGAGACTACCAACGTGTAGTCGGCGGTGCACAGGCACCCGACGTGGCCCAGGTGCTGGATACCTGGCAAGCAGCAATTGCCTCATCGCACGTGGGCCGGGTACGCCCATGAACAACTCGGGGTCCCAGTTGCCCGCACCGCGTACCGTCTCTGCTTTGCAAAGCCTGGTGCATCTGCTTTACAGCGGCTTGATGGTCTTGTTGCAGCCCGCGCTGCGCTGGAAGCTGCGCCGCCGGGCGCGTAGCGAACCGGCGTATGCGCAGCATGTGGAACAGCGTTTCGGGCATTACGGCTCTGCAGCCTTGCAATCCGGTCCGGTGTTGTGGGTGCATTCCGTGTCCCTCGGTGAAACCCGTGCTATCGGAGCATTGATTGCTTTATTGCGCACGCAATGGCCCGGGATGCGCTTATTACTCACCCATGGCACGGCCACCGGGCTGGATGCTGGCGCTGACTTGCTGCAAGCAGGCGATTTACAGGTTTGGCAGCCCTGGGACACGCCTGCCGTCACGCGTAGTTTTGTGCAGCACTTCAGGCCGCGCCTAGGCTTGTTGGTGGACACCGAAATCTGGCCCAATCTGGTGCGCGCTTGCGCCCAGGCCTCGGTGCCGCTGTGCCTGGTCAATGCGCGCTTAAGCGCGCACTCCTTGCAGCGCGCCCGGCGCTTGCATTGGTTGGCCGAACCGGCTTATCAGAGCCTGGCCGGCGTTTGGCCGCAGGACGAGGACCAGTCGATGCGGTTTCGCGCGCTGGGGGTCAAGCCCCATGCGCCGACCGGCAATATCAAATTTGACATGGAGCCCGAGCTGGCTTTGTGGAGCCAAGGCCAAGCGGCCCGCCAGGCGCAACTGCGCCCGGTACTGATGCTGGCCGTGAGCCGCGAAGGCGAAGAGCAGATGTGGCTGGATGCGATGCGCCATGCGCAAGCAAGCGGGCTGGGTATGGACCGGGTGCAGTGCTTGATCGTGCCGCGCCATCCGCAGCGTTTTGACACGGTAGCCGACTTGCTGCAGTCGGCGGGCTTGTCGGTGGCGCGCCGATCGGTCGATGGCGCCCCGTTTTCGGCCGCTGACGTTTGGTTGGGCGATACGCTGGGAGAGATGGCGTTTTATTATGGGCTGGCCGATGTGGCCTTGCTGGGCGGCAGCTTTGCGCCGCTAGGCGGGCAAAACCTGATTGAGGCTGCCGCCTGCCGTTGCCCGGTGGTCATGGGCCCGCATACCTTTAATTTTGCGCAAGCCGCCGAGATGGCCCAGGAAGCGGGCGCCGCTTTGCTGCGGCCTGACATGGCATCGGCCATGCAAGCGGCTTTGCAACTTCTGGAAGACAAAGCGGCCCTGGAAGCTGCCAGCAGCGCCGCTTGGGCTTTTGCGCAGACCCACCGGGGTGCGGCACTGCGTTTAAGCCGGGCCTTGGATGTGCTGTGGCGTCATGGCTAAAGCGCCCGGACCTTGCCGTTTAGCGCTTAGCGCAGCAGTGCATTGATCGCTTGTAGATCAGCGGCCTTAAGGATGCCGCTGGCCTGGCGTAGCTTGAGGTTGCCCACCAACACGTCGTAGCGCGCTTTAGATAGCTTGGCTTTGGTGTCGTACAGCTGGCTTTGGGAATTGAGCACGTCGATGTTGATGCGCACGCCCACCTGGTAGCCGAGCTTGTTGGCATCGAGCGCGCTTTGGCTGGAGATAGCCGCTGCCTGGTAGGCCCGCACCTGTCCGAGTGCCGAATCCACTCCCATAAACGCTGCACGGGTGCTCTGGGCCACATTGCGTTGCGCTGCTTCCAGATCCGCGCGCGCCTTGTCTTCCAGAGACAAAGTTTCTTTGACGCGGTTTTGAATCGAGTAGCCGGAAAACAATGGCATATTGATGTTGAAACCCAGCGTGTAGGCATTGGAGCCCCCAAACAGTGACGAGGCCACGCTGCCATTGTTGGTTGTGGCCTGGTAACGGGCCACCAGATCCACCGTAGGCATATTGGCTGCATTGGCCTTCTGGGTTTCCAGGCGAGCCACTTCCAGCGCGAGCTTGAGCTGACGGATGGCGGGGTGCTCGGTTTGACCGACGGTCAGCCATTCGTTCATGTCGGCGGGCGAGAACTGCGAAAGATTGAAATCCGGCGCAACCGCCAGCGGCTTGACGTCGGACTTGCCCACTAACTGCGCCAGCGCCAATGTCTTGACGCGCAAATCATTTTCTGCAGCGATCTCTTGGGCCAGCACCAAGTCAAAGCGGGCTTGCGCTTCGCGCGCGTCGGTGATCGTGGAAGTGCCGACTTCAAAGTTGCGTTTGGCGGCAGCCAGTTGTTCTTGCACGGCTACTTTCTGGGCTTTTACAAACTCCAGGCTGTCGGCCGATGCCAGCACATCAAAGTAGGTCTGACTCAGGCGCAAGATCAGTTCCTGCTCGGCGGTTTGCAAGGCGCTGGCGGCTTGTTGTACCGCTTTGCGGCTTTGCGCATAGCTGGCGTCGTCCGCTGGCCGGTACAAGCCCTGGCTGGCGTCCAGCGTCATAGAGTTGTTGTTAAAGCCACGGTCATCTTGCGCCAGGCCGGCGCTCCAGGTGGCATTGATGCCGACCTTGGGCAAGACCAGAGCCATAGCCTGGTCGGCTTTGTACAGGTTGGCATCGTTTTGCGCCTTGGCCGATTGGTAGCTGGCATCAAAGTCGCGCGCGGCGGCATACAAGTCCACCAGGCTTTGGGCCTGCGCGGTCGGTGCCATGCCGATCGCCATCAGCAGAACTACACGGCGTAAATGCGAGGGATGGATGGGTTTTTTCATGGGCAGTTTCTCGGTCGTTAAATAGATGTTGTTGGGGCCGGATAGTGTTCGTCAACGAAGAATGTCTTTGCGTCAATAACGCGCAATAGTGCTATCGACCTGCGCGGACCAGGCGTCGATACCACCTTCGATATTGACCACATGGCCAAAACCGTTGCTGACCAGAAAGCGGGCTACCTGCATGCTGCGCATACCATGGTGGCACAGGCAGGCAATGGCTTGGTCGGGGTCGAGTTCGGCAAGCCGCGCGGGTAGTTGGGCCATGGGGATAGCGAGGACGCGAAAGTCAGGGCCATGTACCAGCTGTGCCCAGTCCAGCTCATAAGGTTCGCGCACATCGAGCAAGACCGGCGCGTCCATGGGGTGCGATTGCGCGACAGCCGCCAACCAAGCGGCGAAATCAGCGGGTCGGACCTGTGCAATCATGCTTGGATAGGTGGTGCTTTAAAAGTGGAACTGCGAATGTTCGGCAAATCCGTGCAGACGCGGTGCGTTGGCATCCCAGGGTGTGGTGCTGCGCAGGGCGGTTTCGCTCACGCGGGTAATCAGCTGCGCGGACATGATGGGCTCATCGCCCACAATGGCTATTAGGCGGCCGCCCACAGCCAGCAGGTCCAGCACATGTTGCGGCACCTGGGGCACCGAGCCGCTGAGCACGATGGCGTCAAATTTCCCTAAGTCGCCCAAGGCTTGGGAGCCATCAGCAAGCCGTACTTGGACATTGTGCAGGCCCGCTTTTTGTAGCCTGGTGCCTGCTATGGCGGCCAGTTCAGGGATGCGCTCCAGGCTCAGCACGCTGTGCGCGCGGCGTCCCAGCAGTGCTGCCATATAGCCTGAGCCGGTGCCGATTTCTAGCGCTTTTTCATGGGGCTGGATTTGCAAGTCTTGCAGCATGCGTGCTTCCATGCGCGGTGCCAACATGTACTGGCCGTGGCCCAAGGGCACTTCCAAGTCAGCAAAGGCCAGCGCCTGGTGCGCCAAGGGCACAAACTCTTCGCGCCGCACATCGGCCAGCAAGGTCAGGACCTCGGCATCGAGCACATTCCAGGGTCTGATTTGCTGCTCGATCATATTGAAGCGGGCTTGGGCGATGTTGGCAAGGTTCATAACAATACTTTCGAGAGCACAGCTCAGACGGGCCCAATTTTACCGGCGGCTTGTGACGGCGTCTCTAAGGCAGGTGCCGGCAGCCCGAAGAGTCGGCGCATCCACTGACCTAGATCGTCCAAATAGCAATACACCACCGGTACCACCACCAGCGTCAGCAGGGACGAGGTAATCACCCCGCCGATCACTGCCTGGCCCATGGGCGCGCGCATTTCTGAGCCTTCGGAGAGCGCAAAGGCCAGCGGCACCATACCAAAAATCATGGCCAGCGTAGTCATCAAAATCGGGCGCAGGCGCACTTTGGCGGCCATCAGCAAGGCCGCATTACGGTCCAAGCCGGGCACCGCGCGTCCTTGGGCGTCGGTAGAGCCTGCGCGCGCCCGGATGGCAAAGTCCACCAGCAAAATTGCGTTTTTGGTGACCAGGCCCATCAACATCAGCACACCGATGACCGAGAACATGGACAGGGTGGAGCGAAAGGCCATCAGCGCCAGCACCACGCCGATCAGGGTCAGCGGCAAGGCCGTCATCAGCGCCAGCGGTTGCAAAAAGCTTTTGAACTGGCTGGCCAAAATCATATAAATAAACACAATGCCCAGCGCCAGCGCTGACACGGCGTAGCCAAAGGAGTCGGCCATGTCTTTGGTCGATCCGCTGAACTGTGTGCTGTAGCCCGGCGGCATGCTGATGCCGTCCATCACTTTCTTGATGTCTTTGGATACCTCGCCGGCCGAGCGGCCGCTGACATTGGCATTGATCGACACCTCGCGCAACAAGTCACGCCGATTGATTTGGTTGGATGTCCGGGTCTCCACCAGTTTGGCGACCTGGTTCAAGCGCACGATACGGCCCGATCCGTCGGCATTGCTGCCCATTGCTAGGGGCATGCGTTCCAGGTCCGTGGCGCTGTCGCGCGCGGCCGGGTTGAGTCGCACATTGACATCATAGGTCTGGTCGTCACTGGCGCGCCAGTTGCCCACGGTTTGTCCGGCTACCAAGGTGCGTAGGCTGTTGCCGATCTGGGACAGGGAGAGGCCCAAGTCGGAGGCCGCGTCGCGATTGATTTGTAATTCCAGGGTGGGCTTGTTGGGCTTCATGCTGGAGTCCAGGTCCACTAGGCCGGGGATTTCACGCAGTTGGGGCAATGCGCTTTGAGCAATGCGCTCCAGGGTTTGGATGTCGCTGCCCAGCACCGAGAATGTGATTTGTTTGCTACCGCCCACCGAATCGAATAAGCCGATATGGGTGACGGTAATGCCCGGCGCATGGGCCAAGCGTTCGCGCAAAATAGTGGATATTTCTTCGATACCGCGTTTGCGCGCTTTGCGGTCCACCAAGCGGATGTAAATGCTGGCGTACATCTTGCCCTGCGCATTGCCGGTATTGATGGTGGTCAGCGTGTAGCGCACCTCCGGAAATTCGCGCACGATGGCTTCGACCTGCTTGGCGCGCGCCTCGGTCACTTCCAAGGAAGAGCCAACCGGCGTGTGAAAGTTGACCGTGGTTTCCGAAAAATCTGACTTCGGCACAAACTCGGTGCCCAGCAGCGGCACCATGAATACGCTGGAGATAAAAATGCTAATGGCCAGCAAGACAGTAGCCAGTTTGTGGCCCAGCGCCCAGCGCAAAATGCGTTGGTACACATCAATCAGGTAATTCGTGCCCCGGTCAAACCAGCCGGTAACGCGGCCTATGGTTTTGTCGTACCAGTTAGCGGGCCCGCTGTGTTTGCCATTGCTTTGGACACTAGGGTCGTGCCAGACGCTGGAGAGCATAGGGTCTAGCGTGAAGCTCACAAACATGGAGATCAGCACCGCCACCACAATCGTCAGGCCAAATTCGTGGAAAAACTTGCCGATGATGCCGGCCATAAAACCAATGGGTAAAAACACGGCCACGATAGACAAGGTGGTGGCCAACACCGCCAGCCCGATTTCTTGCGTACCGTCCATAGCGGCTTGAAACGGCGTCTTGCCCATTTGAATATGGCGCACGATGTTTTCGCGCACCACGATGGCATCGTCAATCAGCAAACCTACACACAGGCTAAGCGCCATCATGCTGATCATATTGATGGTAAAGCCCAGCATGTACATGAACAAAAACGTGCCGATCAGGGCAATCGGTAGCGTGAGGCCGGTGATGATGGTCGAGCGCCAGGAGTTAAGAAACAAAAACACAATCAATACGGTGAGCACCGCGCCTTCGATCAGCGTGCGGTTGACGTTGTCCACGGACACACGGATCTGACGCGAACCATCGGTAATCGTTTCCAGCCGGATGCCCGGCGGCAATTGTTTGCGCACTTCTACCAGAGTTTTTTCCAGACCGTTAACGACGCCAATCGTGTTCTCGTCCTGGGATTTTTGTACCGACAACAGCAAGGTACGCTGCCCGTTGTACAGGGCTAAGTTTTCCACTTCCTGAGCGCCATCTTTGAGTTGTGCAATTTGGCTGACTCGCACCGGCGCCCCGTTTTTGCGGGCGACGATGATGTTGCCAAAGTCCGCAGGCCTTTGCATGCGGCCTGAGACCTGAATCACCCGCTCCTGCTCCAAGGATCGGATGCTGCCCAGGGGCAAGTCCTGGTTCTCATTGCGCACGGCCGAGACCACCTGGTCAGGCGTAATGCCCAGCGACTCCATGGCCTGCGGGTTGAGGTAAATATTGATCTCGCGTTTGGTGCCACCCACCACGCTGGCCGATCCCACGCCTGGCACATTTTCCAGGCGCTTTTTAAACACCTGCTCGGCCCAGTTGGTCAGCTCCACGGCGCTCAGGGCGGGGCCCTTGCCATCGGGCAAGACCGCTACCGACCAGACCGCCTTGGCCGACGGGTCAAAGCGCAGAACCCGCGGCTCTTTCACTTCGGTTCGCAACGAGGGTTTGACGGATGCAACTTTCTCGCGCACATCGTCGGCCGCTTTGCGACCATTCATGGTCAGGTCAAAGCTGATGATGACCACCGACTGGCCTTCGTAGCTGCGCGAGGTGAGAGAACTGATGCCGGCAATCGAGTTGACCGCCTCTTCCAGCTTTTTAGAAACTTCGCTCTCCACAATCTCGGGTGCAGCGCCTGGGTAATCGGTAATCACCACGACCGTGGGGAAGTCAATGTTCGGAAACTGATCGACCTTGAGCCTATTCATGGAAAACAGGCCCAACACCACCAGCGCGACCATCATCATGGTGGCAAACACCGGGTTGTTCAGGCTGACGCGGGTAAACCACATAAATTATTTGCCCGCTTCGTTCACGGTGACAGGCGTGCCTGCCAGCAAGGCGCCGACGCTGCCCAGCAGCGCGCGCGTGCCCGGCGCTAAGCCGATCACTTCGACCATGGTTTGTCCCTGGTAGTCACCGATAAAGCCGGTTACCACTGTTTGATGCTCCACTTTGCCGTCCACGATGGTTTGCGCATAGGTCACCGGCTTGTCTGTGCGCACCGCGCTCAAGGGAAGCGCCGGACCGGTGCGGCTGCCGGTAGACAAATGGCCTTGCACGAATAGCCCTTGGCGCAGTTGTGCATGGGGTGAAAGCGCCAGGTACACCACCACTGCGCGGCTACCAGCGGTTGCAATCGGGTTGACCCGAGCCACCCTGGCGGCCACGCTGTCAATGCTGCCGTCGATGCTCACCTGCGCCACTTGGCCAAGCCGCACCCGTGCCGCATCTTCGGCGCTCAGGCTGGCTTCCATTTCTAATTGCGCCAGGTCCACAATCTCCACCACACGCGCATCAACGGCAACCCGCTCCCCGTTTTGCGCCAGGCGTTGTGATACCTGGCCGGTAATGGGCGCGCGCATGACCGCGTCATCTAAAGATTTTTGCAGCACGTCCACACCCGATTGCGCCGCTTGGTAACCGGCCTGGCTGGCCGCCAGGTTGGAAGCAGACAGCTCCAAAGCGGTTTTGGAAATAAAGCCCTGGTCCACCAGCGAGCGGTTGTTGTCATAGGTGCGCTGCGCAATATCAACCTGCGCCTTGGCCGATTGGGCTTGTTGCTGTGCCTGGCGCAGGCGCGCCTGGTATTCGGTGCTGTCCACGCGCGCAATCACCTGCCCGGCTTTGACATAGTCGCCCTCGCGCACCAGCAGGTCTTGCAATTCACCGGCTACGCGGGCTTTGACAAAAGCCGAATTCACCGCTTTGACCGGCCCGGAGATTTGCAGTACCTGCACCAGCGCGATGGTTTGCACACTGACCAAGTCGCTGGCAGCCAGCGTCACCACGGGCAAGGACTTGGCAGCCGCACTGGCAGCCGATGTGGGATTGGCGGCTGCGCCAGCGGCCGTGGCCGCAGTCGCCTTGCTCTTCATCCGTTGCCATTGAAACGCGCCGCCGCCTGCGGCAAGCGCCAGCACCAAAAATATCCAGGGTAATTTCGATTTCATAAAGCTTTTTTATCAAGTACAGGGTGCGTCGGCTCGCGCAGCAACACCCCGCTAAGGTAGGTATCAATCAAGGCGTCCAAGTAAGCCAAGGGTTGCAAAGGGCTTATTTGCGAGGGGCTTAAGGCCGGCGCGTGGCGCCACAAGGCCAAAAATAGTATCGATGACAGCAGCGTCAAGGGGCCATAAGTAGGGTCAATGGGTCGGAATTCACCCCGCTTTACGCCGCGCCCGTGCACGCGCGCAATCAACTCGCGCGCCGGATCAATGACCTCTTCGCGGTAAAAAGCGGCTAACTCAGGAAATTGCTGCCCCTCGCTGAGCATTAGCTTGGCGATGCCGCTGCTTTGGCTGGCGTCTGCCTGCTGCCACCAGGCGTGCAAAAAAGTGCGCATCAGTCGGTCGGTTGGGCCCTCAAAGTCGTCAATGGCGGCATGAAACTGCGACAACTGGCCCACGATCTTGTCCCGTACCACGGCTTTGAACAATTCTTCTTTGCTGCTGAAATAAAGGAACAAAGTGCCTTTGGATACCCCAGCCATCCGGGCTACGTCTTCCACCTTGGTGGCGGCAAAGCCTTTCTCCACGAACAAGGCCAGCGCGGCCTGCAACAGCTCGCCGGGACGCGCCTCCTTGCGACGCTCGCGCTTGACCGGCATGGGGCAGGAAGGTTGGAAGAAGTTTTTGATTAACTGCATTTTTACTGACCACGTGGTTAGTAGTGTAGCGCCTGGCTGCGCACCGGCGCTTGTGTCCTCTTGCGCAGGCTTATTGCCCTGAGCAGGGCAACGCCGCTTTGCCCCCGACGCAACCTGGGCTACGCCGTACGGACACGTAAGCGCCTTATGCTCGGGGTTTTGACCATTCGGTCTTGACCTAGGAGATATCGCGCATGGGCTCAGCCACACAAACCCTGGTTCTGGGGGGAGGATGTTTTTGGTGCACCGAGTCGGTGTTTTTGCAGGTGCGAGGGCTCACGCAGGTGGAGTCCGGTTACAGCAACGGGCAGGCGCCCCAGCCCACTTACGAGATGGTTTGTACCGGTACCAGCGGCCACAACGAGGTGGTGCGACTGGAGTTTGACCCGCAGCACATCAGTTTGACCGAGTTGCTGGAAATCTTTTTTGTGATCCACGACCCGACGACCCTCAACCGACAGGGCCATGACGTAGGCACCCAGTACCGCAGCGCTATTTACTGCACCACGTCCGAGCAATTACAAGCCGCCCAGGCCATGGTGCAGGCCTTGGATGCCGCCGGCGACTTTAGCAAACCCATCGTCACCGAGGTAAAGATGTTGTCCAACTACGCCCGCGCCGAGGAGTACCACCAGAACTACTTCGCCAAGAACCCCGGCCAGGGCTACTGTCTGGCGGTGGCCGCGCCCAAAGTGGCCAAGTTCAAAAAGACGTTTGCGCGGCTAGCTAAGCCCTGACACGCCATTTTCCGGATGACCTGATTTCTATGATTGAAACGCAGCAATTGCAGTTTGCTTATGGTGCGGGCCAGCCCTTGGTATTCCCGGATGTGGCGGTGCCGCAAGGCGCCGTGGTTCTGCTCAGTGGTCTCTCGGGTAGCGGCAAATCCACCTGGCTGGCATTGCTGGCAGCACTGGTCAAACCCAGGCATGGCGCGCTCACGGTGGCGGGGCAGGACTTGCGGGCTTTGTCCGGCCGCAGTGCCGATGCATGGCGCGCGCGCAACATCGGATTTTTGCCGCAAAAGCTGTATTTGAGCGCCGCCTTGACGGTGCAGCACAACCTGGAATTGGCTTTTTGGGCGGCAGGCTTGCCAGTCGATAGGCCGCGGGTGCGGCAGGTATTGGCCCAGCTCAATGTGGCTGAATTGGCCCAACGGCTTGCGTCGCAATTGTCTGGCGGGCAGGCGCAGCGCGTGGCCCTGGCGCGGGCAGTCTTAATGCAGCCCCGGCTGATCCTGGCTGACGAACCCACTGCCAGCCTGGACGATGCGGCAGCGCAGGGCGCTGTGCAAATGTTGGTACACGCTGCAAAGGAGCAAAACGCCACCTTAGTCATCGCCACGCACGATGCGCGCGTCGCGCAAGCTGTGTCGGCCTGCACGGATGTGGCGCCGATCTTGCTGCACCTGTCTCCAGCAGGGTCCGCAAGCGCACTTAGCACGGCAACCGGGCGCTTGCAGGCATGAGCACGCTGGCCTATGCTTGGCGCTATTTGTGGGCGCGCCCGATGGCGGCACTGCTCAATGTCTTGCTGCTAAGTCTGGGTCTGGGCTCCATGACGTTTTTATTGCTGGTGTCGCACCATGTAGAGCGTGCTTTTGATCGCGATCTGGCCGGTATCGACGTGGTGGTCGGCGCCAAAGGCAGCCCCATGCAATTGATTTTGTCGGGCGTGCTGCACTTGGACGTACCGCCGGGCAATGTGCCCTTGGCGGCGGTCAATGCGCTTAAGGCAAACCCCCTGGTGGCGCAAGTCATTCCTATCAGCTTGGGCGACAACTTTCAGGGCTACCGGATTGTGGGCAGTTCTACGGCCTACCTGAGCCATTACCAGGTCAGCTTGGCGCAAGGGCAGGTGTGGGATGCCCCCATGCAGGTAGTACTGGGCGCCACCGTGGCGCGCACTTTAGGCTTGGGCTTAGGTCAAAAATTTGCAGGCTCCCATGGCCTGGGCGCAGGCGGCCATGCCCATGGCGATCAGGCCTATACCGTGGTCGGTGTGCTGGCGCCCCATGGCGGCGTGATCGACCGACTGGTCATCACCGACAGCGCCTCGGTCTGGAAAGTGCACGAAAGCGCGCAGGCTGTAGACGAAGAAGACCGCCAGGCACTGGAAGACGAACGTGAGGTCACTATGGCCTTGGTGCGCTACACCAGCCCGCTGGCGGCCGTTACCTTCCCGCGCTGGGTGAACACCACTACCGAAATGCAAGCAGCGGCACCGGCGCTTGAAGTAACGCGCCTGTTGCATATGCTGGGTCTGGGCACGGACGTATTGCGTGCCTTTGCCGGCCTGCTCTTGTTCACGGCTGGCCTGAGTGTGTTTATTGCTTTGTGGAATGCAGTGCGCGAGCGCCGTGGCGATTTGGCTTTGCTGCGCATGTTGGGCGCACCAGCCAGCCGGATCGGCCTCTTGTTGATGGCAGAGGCACTCTGGCTAGCGCTTGTATCCGCGCTGTTCGGCTTGGCCTTGGGTCAAGCCTTTGTGCTGGGCTTGGGTTGGGTGCTAGGCCTGCAAAGCCAGCTGATGGCCACCGGCTTGCTGTGGCCGCCGACGTTGTGGGTAGTGCCTGTGCTGGCGGCGCTTGTGGCGCTTGGCGCTGCGTTGCTGCCGGTGTGGCAGGCCTACCAAAGCGATGTTTTACAACTACTTCAAACCAAGGAATAGACCATGAAAAAAGTATTATTGAGTGCCCTGGCTATGGGCTGCATGCTAGCTTTTGCTGCCGATAAGCACGGCGATAAAGAACGCCAGGAGGATATTGCCCGCCACCGTGCGATGGCAGCAGCCCACGAAGGTGCGGCCAAATGCTTGGAGGCCGGCAAGAAGGAAAGCGCTTGCGAGGCTGAGTTGCAAGCCGCATGCAAAGGGCTGGCGATAGGCAAAATGTGCGGTATGAAGCACCAGCATTAAAGTTTTGATATTTTTCGTTACGCGCGTTGTCCAAGGAGTTGGTATGAAAATTATGTTTTTGAAGCGCTATGTAGCCGGGGCTTGTGCCGCCTGCTTGGCCCTGTCGTCCATGAGCCCCGCGTTTGCACAATCGACGCCTGCACCGGGCGCCTCGGCCCCGAGCGTGCCCACCCCGGCCGCAGTGGTCCCCATGGGAACCGGTGCGGGGGAGCACGGAGCCAACAGCCCGTTTGCGCCCTTGCAGCCGCGTGCAGATGTTGTGCCCTGGTCAGTGCTGACCGATGTCAAAACCAAAACGGTGAAGAGCCGTATCCTGCCCGTGTTCGGGTCTGTGCAACAAGGCTTGAACCAGAAAACCCAGCGCATTCAAGGCTTCATGATGCCGCTGGACCCCGGCGAGAAGCAGCGCCATTTTTTAATCAGCTCGGTGCCTTTGACCTGCTCTTTTTGCCTGCCTGGCGGACCCGAGAGCATGGTGGAAGTGACTACCAAAACGCCGGTACGCTATTCCATGGAGCCGGTGGTGATAGAGGGCAAATTTGCTGTGCTGGCCGATGACCCCTATGGCATGTACTACCGCATGACGGACGCGGTAGCGGTGAAGTAAAGCTTTAGCTAAACAGCGCTGCCCACGGCGTGCAGCAGAGTCGCCAAAGGCGCAGCGCTTTGGGCTGCGCTCGGTGTACCAGTGCAGTCCTTCTTTCGATACTAGCGGCAAGACGTTTACTGTAAAGGCACTTGTTTGCAGCGGTTTTGATACGGGTCAATCAATCCTTGGCTGGAGTTCAGATCCGTCTTTTGGAGCCAAGGCCAGCGGATCTTGCAGAGAGCCTAAGCCTATGCACGCGATTCTCTCCATGCCTGCAGCCAGCCTAAACCCTGTGATGTTGCGCCGGGTAAGGCGCCGCGCGTGGGGCGGTATTCGCAGCCCACCCAGCCCTCCCAGCCGCATTGGGCGCTTAGCGCATCTATCAGGTCAAACAGATAGGGGTAGTTCAGTTCGCCAACCGATGGCTCCTGCCGCTCGGGCACCCCGGCGATTTGTAGATGGCCGACGCGGCCTGTGGGCAGGTAGTGGCGCAGCTTGCTGGCCACATCGCCTTCCATGACCTGGCAGTGGTAAAGATCGAACTGGACTTTCAGGTTGGGCGCGCCAAGAGCCTGCACGATCTGGTGCGCCGCTTCCTGGCGATTTAAGAAATAGCCCGGCATATCTCGGGTATTGATGGGCTCGATCAGCACGTCGATGCCCGCTGGCTGCGCGGCTTCAGCGGCCCATTGCAAATTCGCTTCATAGGTTTTTTGTAGAGCATCCGGGGCGGCTGAAGGAGGCGCAATGCCGGCCATCACATGCACGCGCGGGCAGCCGAGCGCTGCTGCGTACTCCAGTGCCTTGGCAAAGCCTTCGCGAAACTCGGCTTCGCGTCCGGGCAGGCAGGCCAGGCCGCGCTCACCGGCGTCCCAATCGCCTGGGGGTGCGTTAAACAGCACTTGTTGTAAGCCATGGTCTTGCAAACGTTGTTGCAGTGCGGTGGCGGAAAACGCATAGGGAAATAAATACTCCACCGCGCTAAAGCCGTCTTGCGCGGCGGCGGGGAAGCGGTCTAAAAAAGCATGCTCTGGGTAGAGCATGGACAGGTTGGCGGCAAAGCGGGGCATGCGGGCGGGCTTGCGGCAATGACCGGAACGCGCTGCCGTTTAAGGCGCCAGGCGCTGGCGCAGCCATCCGCCGCCGGAGCCACCCTCTAGCCGGTATTGCAGCCGGTCATGCAAGCGGCTTTTGCGCCCTTGCCAAAACTGCCAGTTGTCGGGCCGCAGACGGTAGCCGCCCCAATGCGGCGGGCGCGGCGGGTTCAGCAAAAACTGCGCGGCGTATTTGGCCGCATTGGCCACCAGTACGCCGCGCCCGCTAATCACCTGGCTTTGCGGCGAGGCCCAAGCGCCTATGCGTGAATCTAGCGGGCGGCTGGCATAGTAGGCATCCGCCTCCAGGTCGCTTACTTTTTCCACCCGGCCTTCGATCCGCACCACGCGCTCTAGCTCCACCCAATGAAATTGCAGCGCAGCAAACGGGTTAGCCGCCAGTTCTTGTCCCTTGCGGCTTTCAAAATTGGTGTACCAGACAATGCCTTGCGCGTCATAGCCTTTGATCAGCACCACCCGCGTCGAGGGCCGCAAGTCGCTGCCTACGGTGGCCAGCGTCATGGCATTGGGCTCGGGTACTTGGGCGGCGATGGCCTCGTTCAGCCACTGTTCAAACTGGGATAAAGGGTTGGACTGCGAAGCGCTTTCGTCCAGTTCGGCGCGTTCGTAGCTTTTGCGTAAATCGGCGATAGAGCTCATGGCGGCAGTATACGGAGCCGCTCCTGCGCCGGTACCTCCGCCGCGCGCGCTGCTGTGACCGCGCCAAGCGCCCATCAATTGATTACGACTGCCGCGTACACCGATCAACGTGCCCAAACCCGCATCGCAAGCTTTCGCACCAACACCCCTATCCGGCCTAAAAAACAAAATTGGCTGTTTAGGCTCCCCTTCACCCCGGCGGGGGTGAAGGGGCGGGGGGGAAGCGGGGGGTAAACCGATATCCCGGTAATTCAGTAACCAGCCCGTAACGAATCACCAATGAGAAGTGGAAAAATGCGTTACCATCCATTATGTAATTTTGTTACATATACTGGTTACACCGCCCACCATGCCACTCCATCCCCGCATCCAGTCGGTTACCGACAGCATCATCGCCCGCAGCGCACCCACCCGCAGCGCTTACCTGGCCCAGGTCGATGCCATGGCCCAGCGACCGCCGGGCGCGCAGCGCATGGGCTGCGCCAATGTGGCGCATGCCTTTGCCGCCATGGAGCCTGCCGACAAGCGCCGCGCTAGCGCCCTGGACAAAGTGCAAGTGATCGGGCATCGCGCGCCCAATATCGCCATCATCAACGCCTACAACGACATGCTCTCGGCCCACGCGCCCTTGCAGCATTACCCCGACATCATCAAACACGAAGCCCGCCAGTGGGGCGCTACCGCGCAGGTCGCCGGTGGCGTGCCCGCGATGTGTGACGGCGTGACCCAGGGCACCGCCGGCATGGAGCTCAGCCTGTTCTCGCGCGACGCGATTGCCATGGCCACGGCGGTATCGCTCAGCCACGACATGTTTGACTGCGCGCTGATGCTGGGCGTGTGCGACAAGATTGTTCCTGGCCTCTTGATAGGCGCATTGCACTTTGGGCATTTGCCCACCGTGTTTGTGCCGGCCGGGCCCATGACTTCGGGCTTGCCCAATAAAGAAAAAGCCAAGGTGCGCGAACAAGCTGCGCTGGGGCTGGTGGACCGCGCCGAGTTGCTGCAAGCCGAGTCTGCCGCCTACCACGGCGAAGGCACTTGCACTTTTTACGGTACGGCCAATAGCAACCAAATGCTGCTCGAAGCCATGGGCCTGCATGTGCCGGGCACTGCGTTTGTGAACCCCGGCGCCTCTATGCGTGAGCAACTGACGCGCGAGGCAGCGCGCACCGTGCTGGGCCACAGCGAAGGCACCGCGAGCGTTGTTGCATGCCCCCCGATTGGCCGCGTGGTGGACGAGCGCTGCATCGTCAACGCCATGGTCGCTTTGCTAGCCACCGGCGGCTCGACCAACCATTTAATTCATTGGGTGGCCGTTGCCCGTGCGGCGGGCATCATCATCGACTGGGACGATTTTTCCGCGCTTTCAGATGTAGTGCCCACGCTCACCCGCGTCTATCCCAACGGCAGCGCCGACGTCAACCAATTCCAGGCAGCCGGTGGCCCCGGATATGTGATACGCGAACTGTTGGACGCGGGATTGCTTCACGCTGATGCGTTGACAGTGCGCCCTGGTGGATTGCGTGAATTCACCCGTATTGCGCAGGCGGACGCCCAAGGGGCACTGGCCTGGCGTGATGCTGGTGCGAGTGGCGACCTGTCGGTGGTGCGGCCGGCAGCCGAGCCTTTCAATGCCAGTGGTGGTTTAAAGCTCTTGCAAGGCAAGCTGGGGCGCAGCGTGATGAAAGTGTCTTCCGTGCCCGAAGAACGCCACATCGTGCAAGCGCCCTGTCGTGTATTTGCATCGCAAGAAGAATTGCATGCTGCCTTTCAGGCCGGCGAATTGGACCGTGACGTGGTCTGCGTGGTGCGTTGGCAAGGGCCGCAAGCCAATGGCATGCCCGAACTGCACAAGCTCACGCCCCCCTTGGCCATCCTACAAAACAAAGGCTATGAAGTGGCCCTGGTGACCGATGGGCGCATGAGTGGTGCATCGGGCAATGTGCCCGCCGCCATCCATGTATCGCCCGAGGCCGCAGCCGGGGGACCACTGGCCAAGCTGCAGGACGGCGACGTCATTCGTGTGGACGCGGTCACGGGCAGCCTGGACGTGCTGGTGGACGCAGCACAATGGGAAGCCCGGCCCACCGCCACCATGCCCGCCGCCTTGCGAGCGGCCAACGGCCTAGGCATGGGGCGCGAGCTGTTTGCCGGCATGCGGCGCAATGCGCTGGCGGCCGAGCAGGGCGCTTGCAGCTGGCTTTAATTTTTGAAGGACAGGACCATGACGCACAGCTCTTTAACCTCCTTGCAAGTGATGCAAGACGCGCCCGTGATTCCGGTCATCGTACTGAACGATGTGGCCCACGCCGTGCCCGTGGCACGCGCCTTGGTGGAGGGCGGCATTCGCATGTTGGAAGTGACGCTGCGCACTCCGCAAGCGCTGGCCTGCATTGAAGCGATCGCCAAGGCCGTGCCCGAGGCAGTGGTCGGCGCGGGCACCTTGCGCTCTAAAGCCGATGCGCAGGCCGCGGCCAATGCAGGCGCGCGCTTCGCAGTAAGCCCCGGCTACACCACCGCGCTAGGCGCCGCCTGCCGCGACCTGGGCCTGCCTTTGTTGCCCGGCGTGGCCACCGGCGGCGAAATCATGGCCGCGAAGGAGGACGGTTTTGGCGCGCTGAAGTTTTTCCCCGCCCTGCAAGCGGGTGGCAGCGCCATGCTCAAGGCCTGGAGCGGGCCATTTTTTGATGTGAAGTTCTGCCCCACGGGAGGCATCAGCCTACAAAACGCCCCCGACTTCCTGGCCCTGCCCAATGTGCTGTGCGTAGGCGGTTCCTGGTTGGTGCCCGCCGCCGCCTTGGCACAGAGCGACTGGGCACGCATCACGACGCTGGCGCGCCAGGCGGTTGCGCTCAGGGTTTAGCAGTTTGCCTGCCAGTGGGCGGCGGGGTTTTTGGCCCCACTGCCTTGGGTTGACCAAAGGACGCCATCATGATTTTGCCGATGTGAGCGCTTGGATGGCGCCGGCTTTGGCTGGTTTGGCATACCCTAGGCCTTTGCGCATGGTGCAGTGCACTAGGTTCAATCTAGATAGATAGCTAGATAATATTGTTTTCGCCTACAATGCGCTACCTAAATTCGCTCCGGAGTCATCCCCTTGCAAGTTCAATTGGCCGAAATCAAAAACAAAATGTCCGAATATGTCCGGGCCGTTCAGAACGGAAGCACCTTTGAAATCACGGTGCGTGGCGTACCCGTGGCCATGCTGATGCCCATCGCCAAGCCTGCCAGCAAATCCGGCTTTCACGCCCGTGTGTTGGCTCTCACGGCTACACCCGGTGCGCCAAAGTTAGACGTCATGGCGGCGTTGCAAGAGGGTCGCAAGTGAAGCTCGTTGTGGATAACTCCGTGGCGATGCGATGGTTGTTTACAGACGGCTCAGAGGCGGATCGACACTATGCCAGCGAGGTGGCGGCCATGGTTGAAACCTCAGAGGTTCATGTGCCTGCCCTGTTTGTCACCGAGGCCGCCCATGTCATTTCGCGTGCATTGAAAGTGGGGGTGATCACCCCACAAGAATGTGAATCCCGGTTTGATCTGCTCAATGCCATGCAAGCAAGCATTGATCCAATGGAATCCATGCATTCAGCCATGCCACTGACTATCAAAGCATTTGATGAGGGGCTTTCAGCCTACGATGCCAGCTATTTGCTGTTGGCCAAAAAACTGGGCTGCCCGCTTGCAACGCTTGACAAGGACTTACGTCGGGCGGCAAAAAACTGTGGCGTTCCGATTGCCGGGGACTTTGCTTATTAAGCCGATCGAAAAGTCATAAGCACCGCGCTTTACCAGCGCAATAGCCTTCAGGCTGTACCCTATCTTGTTACAGCACCCGAGCCAGGCGCAGCCCGTCCAACACCGCCGCATGCGTATTGCGCGCCGCCACCGCGTCGCCGATGCGAAAGAGCTGAAACGCACCCGCCGGGTTGGGCCGCAAGGTTTGTGCTTGCAGCGCCGTTAGCGCCGCATAGTCCGCCGCGCCCAGGTTGCTTGAGTGGGGTTTGAGCGCAAAGTACAGGTCGTCCAGCGGCAGCGTGCCGTGGTTCACGATTACCTGGTCAACGATACGTTCTTTGTGCACGCCGCCGTAGTCGCTGCCGACCACGGCTTTGAGGCCCTCAGCGCAACGCTCCACCGATAGCAGCCGGAAAGTCACGGTAAACGTCACGTCGAGTTTTTGCAGGCTGCGCATATAGGGCACCAGGTTCATGGCCATCACTTCGGGTGCAAAGCTGCGGTCCGGCGTCATGATTTCCAGCCGCGCGCCGCTTTTGGCAATCACTTCAGCCGCTTGCAGCGCAGGGTGGTCACCGGCGTCGTCAAACAACAGCACGTTCTTGCCCGGCGCTACCTCGCCGCTCAGGATGTCCCAGGTGGAGGCCACCAATTCGTTTCCGCTTTGCAGCACCTCGGTATGCGGCATGCCGCCGGTGGCGATGATGACCACGTCTGGGTTTTCTGCCAGCACCGTGGTTTCGTCGGCCAGGGTATTGAAGCGGAAAGTCACGCCGCGCTCTTCGCAGCGCGCCATACGCCAGTCGATGATGCTTAGCATTTCACGCCTACGCGGGCTCACCGCCGTCAGGCGAATTTGCCCTCCGGGCTTGGGCGCCGCTTCCAGTACCGTCACCGCGTGCCCGCGCTCGGCGCTCACGCGTGCGGCCTCCAAGCCCGCAGGTCCGGCGCCGACGATCAGCACTTTGCGCCTGGCAGCAGCAGGCTCGATCTCGTGCGGCAGTGTGAGTTCGCGACCAGTTGAAGGGTTGTGGATGCAATAGGCTTCGCCACCGGCATAAATGCGGTCCAGGCAAAAGTTACCGCCCACGCAAGGGCGGATGGTGTCTTCGCGGCCTTCCATGATTTTGCGCATGATGTGCGGGTCCGCCATGTGCGCCCGCGTCATGCCCACCATGTCCAGCTTGCCACTGGCAATGGCGTGGCGCGCGGTATTCACGTCTTGGATCTTGGCGGCGTGGAAGATGGGCACGTTTACGTGCTCGCGCAAGCTGCCGGCAAAGTCCAGGTGCGGTGCGCTGGCCATGCCTTGCACCGGTATCACATCAGTGAGGCCCGCATCGGTATCGATATGGCCGCGAATGATGTTCAAAAAATCTACCATGCCGGAGTTGGCCAGGTAGCGTGCAATACCTATGCCATCTTGCGCACTGATGCCGCCGGGCCGCACTTCGTCGGCCACGCCGCGCACGCCCAAAATGAACTCCGGCCCCACGCGCTTGCGGATGGCGCGTACCACCTCCATCGCAAAGCGCACCCGGTTTTCCAATACCCCGCCAAATGGTGCGTCTAGTGTGTTGGTCGAGGGCGACCAAAACTGGTCGATCAAATGCCCGTAGGCCTCCAGCTCCAGGCCATCGACTCCGGCTGCGTGCATGCGTTCGGCGGCGTCTGCATAGTCGCTGATGATGCGGTCGATGTCCCAGTCTTCCATCTTTTTGGGGAAGGCGCGGTGCGAGGCCTCGCGCTCGTGCGAGGGTGATACCACCGGCAACCAGTCGGCCTTGGACCAGCTGGTGCGTCGGCCCAGGTGGGTAATCTGGATCATCACCGCCGCGCCGTGTTCGTGGCAGGCGTCGGTCAGGTCGCGCATCCAGGGCACAACTTCGTCTTTGTAGGCCAGTATGTTGTTAAACACCGGCGGGCTGTCGCGTGAAACGGCTGCGGAGCCTGCAGTCATCGTCAGCGCAATACCAGCTTTGGCGCGCTCCACATGGTAGGCGCGGTATTTGGCCTTGGGCATGCCGTCCTCGGGGTATGCCGGCTCGTGCGAGGTAATCATCAGCCGGTTTTTCAGGCGCAGATGCTTGAGCTGAAAAGGCTGTAGCAAGGGGTCTTTGGAGGCGGTGCTGGTCATGGCATGTTCGCTTTGGAGAACGTTAAAGGATTAGTACCACTGGTCTGGCATAGACGCTTTGGTGCGGTCCATAAAGTCGCGCAGGGCTTCGTCCACCGATACATCCATGGGTGGCGCCACATATTCGGCCAGCGACTGCTTCCATCGTTTGTTGGCGCGGGTGGCAGCATCGCTCTGGCCCGCTTCGGTCCAGGTTTCGAACGGCGTGTCGTCCGAAATACTGGAGTCAAAAAACGCAGTGGTGTAGTTGGCCATGGTGTGCGCGCTGCCCAGGTAATGACCGCCGGGCGTTACGCCCTGGAAAGCGCTCATGGCTAGGGAATTTTCATCGACCGTGACGCCGTTCACATAGCTGTGCAGCGCGCCGCAAAAGTCGGCGTCCATCATGAATTTTTCATAGCTCATGGACAAGAGCCCGTCCAAAAAGCCGGCCGCGTGCAATATGAAATTAGCGCCGCAATGGATGGCCGAGAGCATGGACATCACGCTCTCTTGCATGGCCTGGCCGTCGGGCAGTTTGGAGGTGGTGAAAGAGCCGGCGCAGCGCAGCGGCAAATTTAAGCGGCGTGCCAATTGGCCCACCACCATAGAGCCAATGGCCGGTTCGGGTGTGCCAAAAGTGGGCGAGCCCGAACGCAGCGACATGCTGGACAAAAAGTTGCCGTAAATCACCGGCGCGCCGGGGCGCTCCAACTGCGTGAGCGCGCAGCCGACCATGGTTTCGGCGTGCGCTTGCGCAATCGCACCGGCATTGGTCACCGGCCCCATGGCACCGCCCAAGATAAAGGGCACGATCACCGCCGCCTGGTTGGCGCGCGCGTAGGCGCGGGCCGACTTGGTCATGGTGCCATCCCACAGCAAGGGCGAATTGACGTTCACATTGCCCATCACGACGCAGTTTTCATCGACAAACTTCTCGCCAAACAGAATGCGGCTCATGGCAATTGAATCCTCGGCACGCTGCTCGGAGGTGATAGAGCCCATATAGGCTTTGTCCGAATAGCGCATGTGCGAATACACCATGTCCAGATGCCGCTTGTTTACGGGTACATCGGTGGGTTCGCAGACGGTGCCGCCGCTGTGGTGCAACCAGGGGCTGCTGTAGGCCAGCTTGATAAAGTTTTGAAAATCTTCGATGGTGCCGTAGCGGCGCCCCCGGTCTAGGTCCATCACAAAGGGCGAGCCATAGGCCGGCGAGAAAACGATGTTTTTGCCGCCAATGGGCACGCTATGCGTTGGGTTGCGGGCATGCTGGGTGAACTGGGCTGGTGCGGTTTTCAGCACCTCTTGCAAGTGCCCCGGCTCAAAGCGCACCCGCATGCCATCGACCTTGGCGCCGGATTTTTTAAATAGCGCCAACGCTTCGTCGTCGTCGCGGATGTCCAGGCCGATCTCGGCCAGGATGCGGTCGGCCGTCGCTTCGATCTGCAGCAGGCTTTCCTCGCCCAGCACTTCGTAGGTGGGGATGACGCGTTTGATATAGGCCGGGCCTGTGGGCCGGGCGTTAGGGTCGCGCCGCTCGCGTCCGCCTAAGCGGCGGTTGGCGCGGGCCGGTGCGGGCTCGGGCACGCTCGCGGGTTCGCTGATGGGGGCTGGGGCGCTGGCTTCTAGCGTGTTCATGGTCTTGTCTCCAATTCAATGCCGTTTGTACGCCGGCTTGTTTTTTTGTAATAGGCCGCTCGCGACCTTTGCTGCCGCGCTGGCGTCTTGCAGCTTTTGCGACGCACTATAGCCGTTGGCCTCAGGCCGGGGTGCGCGTGGCCTTACCGACCTTGATACCCAGCACCAGGCACAGAGCCCGCTCAATCTCTGCCATATCTTGGGCGCCTATGTCGGTGATATAGCCCGACAGCCGGGATTTGTCGATTGCGCGTATGTGTTCGGTACGTACCTTGGAACTGGCACTGACCGAGGGCGTGGCGATTAACAAGGGGAAGACGGCGGGCGTGTCCGTTGTGGTGAGCGGCAACACAACGACGGTGCGGCGGTGGTCGTTGATTTCTTTGACAGATAGCACCACGCAGGGGCGGCGCTTAGCCATTTCGGAACCCCGTGCGGGGTCCAGCCCCACCCAATGCACTTCCCCGCGCTGTATGGACTTCATGCAGGCAGCGCCCGCGCGGTTTTGGCCGGTTTGTAGTCTTTGGCCTTACGCTCCTGCAAAAAGCGTTGCTCGTCGAATTCGCCTCCGGCCAGCGCATCGTCTAGCTCTAGCCAATCCGCATCGTCTGCGGTGTGGGGTTGCTCCAGCAACGACAGTCGCTGCGCCGCCTCTTCCAACTCGCGGCTTTCACGATCCAGTTCGCGGCGCACCAGGTCGACCACAAACTGGTTGCGCTTGCGCGACGGCGAGCTCGCCGCCAGACGCTGCGCCAGGTCCTGGGGCAGGCGTAGGGTGATTTGTTGAGTTGGTTTCATCATGACCCAAAGATATCACGAATGAATCAAAGAAATCAAGTTGATGCGCTGGAGGTGATTTTCGGAATCATAGATCTCAGCGGCGGCCACCACCCAAGATACTGCCCAGCACCCCACGGATGATTTGCCGACCCACTTCGCGGCCAATCGAGCTGGCGGCGCTTTTTATCAGTTGCTCGCCGATGCTGGCACGGCGCCGTCCGCGTCCGCCGCCCATCAAATCGCCCAGTTCGTCGAGCATGCCGCGCTCAGGCGGCGCCTCCGGTGCGTTTTGCGTTGGTGCTGGCGCTTGTGAACGTGATGCCGGTCCAGGCCCCGCCGCTGGCGCCGCCGCGCGGGCCTCTTTGTCGGCTTGGGCTTGCGTGGCAGCCTGGCCCTTTAGCGCTTCAAAGGCAGAGGCGCGGTCTATGGTTTTTTCATAGACGCCGGCAACGATGGACTGGGCTTGCAAATCGGCGCGTTGGTCCGGGCTGACAGGCCCGATTTGGCTGGCCGGGGGCAGCACATAGGCGCGTTCGGTGGGGCAGGGGCGCCCCTTTTCATCCAGCAGGCTCACCAGGGCTTCGCCCACGGCCAGTTCGGTAATGGCGGCGGCCACGTCCAGCCCCGCATTGCCCCGCATGGTGTCGGCAGCGGCTTTGACCGCCTTT